>CAVGAH010000105.1:0-7145 GCA_963627215.1 bacterium
CGTAGTGGACGTAGGAAGGCAGCATTGCTGCCTGTTGCGTAGCTTGCAACGGCGCGCCCACGCAAGATCATTCATTGCTGTTTTAAAGCATTACGACAGCTCAGACCATTCATCATACGCTTCATCGAGACGCGTCTTTTTCTGCGCAAGTCTTTCTGCTATCTTAGTCAGCTTCGCATGATCAGTCTGGTATTCTTCCTTGTACATCTCCTGCTCGAGCTGTTCTATCTCCTCCTCGAGCTCGCCTATCTCCTTTTCGAGTGCCTCGATGCGGCGCTGTATCCTGCGCTGCTCCGCCTGCGCTTCTTTATTTCTGCGGCGTTCCTCCATGCGCTGCTGCTTTGCGTCGGCGGAGCCGTCGTCAGGAGCGTCAGCCTCTACGGAATTATTCTTATGAAGGTCGCTCATGTAGGCATTCGTCGATGTGACCTCAGCCTTTTTTTCGTTGTAATAATCATAATTGCCGGGATACACCGTTATGCCGTTCTGCGTCAGCTCGTATATCGATGTCGGGACTTTATTGAGCAGGTAACGGTCGTGCGATACGATGACAGACGTTCCCGGGAAATCGAGCAGCGCATCCTCGAAAACTTCCTTAGAAGCGATATCAAGGTGGTTAGTCGGCTCGTCCAGTATCAGTACGTTAGCGCCCGAGAGCATGAGCTTCAGAAGCGCCAGACGCGCACGCTCGCCGCCCGAAAGCGCGCTGACCTGCTTAAACACATCGTCATTCTTAAAAAGAAAGCGTCCGAGCAGTCCGCGCAGCTCTGTGTCGCTATAAAGCGAGTAAGCTTCGCGCATTTCCTCTATGACTGTAAAGCTGTCGTTGAGCATAGTCTGCTCCTGGTCGTAATATCCGAAATGAATATTATGTCCGACCTTTATAAAGCCTTCAGTCGGCTCGACCTGCGACATTATCATCTTGAGCAGCGTCGTCTTTCCCGTTCCGTTAGGCCCGATTATACATACGCGCTCGCCGCGCTTTATATCGAACTCTACATCGCGAAAAAGCGTCCTCCTCTCGCTTCCCATTCCATATGATTTAGAAAGACCCTCAGCATGAAGCGTATCGTTGCCGCTCTTCGCGCTCTCCTTGAACTGTATCTTCATCCTTGAGTTCATGATGACAGGACGTTCCATGACCTCGACCTTTTCCAGCTGCTTCTCGCGCGACCTTGCGCGCTTTGCCAGCTTTTCCGTGCCACGCTCCTTGAATCGGCGTATCATATCCTCCTGGCGCTTTATTTCCGCCTGCTGATTTTCATATGTTTTAAGCTCCGCAGCGAGCCTTACGCGCTTTTCGTCAGCATAAAAAGTATAATTGCCCTCGTAAACGCTCAGGTGATGATTTTCCATTTCAAATATCCTGTTTACAGTGTGATCCAGGAAATATCTGTCATGCGAGATGATGATGACAGTTCCCTTGTAGCCGCGCACGTACTGCTCGAGCCATTTAAGAGTTCCGATATCAAGATGGTTCGTAGGCTCGTCCAGGAAAAGTATATCAGGCTTTCTGAGAAGCAGCGCCGCCAGCGCCAGTCTCGTGCGCTCGCCGCCCGACAGTGAGTTAGTCCTCTTATCGTAGAACGACTGCGGGAACGCCATGCTGCTCAGTACGCCGTTTATCTCGCTCTTGTAGCCGTATCCGTTAGCCTCCCTGAACTTCTCAGTCAGGCGGTCGTACTCTGCAAGCAGCTTTTCGACTTTGTGAGCGTTTTCTTCATGTGCGCCGTCAGACGCAAGCTCCGCTATGCGCGCAGCCATTTCATTCATTTCCTCTTCCATCTTGATCACGCCGGAAAATATCGAAAGCATTTCTTCGTATACCGTCTTTTCTGATGTAAAAAGGTCGTTCTGCCTGAAATATCCTACTGTCAGATCCTGAGAAATAAAAAAGCTACCCTCGTCCGGCTGAGTCTCCCCGGCAAGAACATTCAGCAGCGTACTCTTTCCGGCGCCGTTAGTGCCGACTATCCCGACACGGTCGCCCTTGTTTACATGAAACGACACGTTTGAGAATATGATCTCCGTGCCGTCGTAGACCTTTGTAAGGCCGTTAGCTGAAATTACTGTCATTTTATTTTCTGACGCCGCGAGGCGTCGTTCCTCCGTTTTTACATTTTATGTAATTATTTTATTCATTAATACGCTCCCGCGGGGCAGCGGCTTCGCCGTTCTCGTGCGCCAGGCGCGCATTTTACGCAGCTTTAGCTGCAGTGTAAAATGCGACAGCGTAGTCCGCACAGCGGACGTAGGAAGGCAGCTTCAGCTGCCTGTTGCACCCACGCAAAAAGCTCCATTTAATATATTACATTAAAAATCGCTTATTAAGAAGTCCATTATTGAAGAAATTTCACCTGAATGCTTCACGCGCGCCCGGCGCGCATTTTGCGCTGCTTCAACTGTATTCCGTTCATACTATCCGGAAATTTTGTTTGACAGTCAAAATATTTTTTATAAATTAACAAAAAGTAGTTGCAGTATGCTTACTCACCCTCTATAATGGATAAAGTGCAAACGCGGAATAAACGCGAACGACTTGCGGCGCAGTCATCCGCGTACATATATATTGGATTCAAACTACCGTTAATGCCCGATGCGGCGCGTTTCGCAAAATACGCGCGTTTATTTTTGGGCGACAGACAGAATATAGTATAACAGGAGGTAATTATAATGGTATTTGATAAGATCAAGGAAATTATTATTGAACAGTTAGGTGTTGATGAAGCAAACGTTACACCTGAAACAAGCCTTACAAAGGATCTCGAAGCAGACTCACTCGACGCAGTTGAGATCATCATGGCTATCGAAGAAGAATACGGCATCGAAGTTCCTGACGAAGAAGCTGAAAAGTTCGCTACTATCGGCGATATCGTTAAGTACGTTGAAGAAAACGCTGAGCTCTGATCAGACGGCAATATAAAGAAAATTATCCGGTCCGTTCATCATTTGACGGATCGGTTTTTATTTTACAAAAAAAGGATAAGACACTGTCAGTTCAGCAGTCTTATCCTTTATTTTTTATGCTTCTATTATGTATGACTATGCCTTAGTTATAGCGCCTGAGATCATCGCGCCGTAAACATTTTCGTAGACCTTTACAAGCTCTTCAAACGTTACTTTTTCATCCTCTGCAGGCGATACATAGACATCCTGCTTTATCTCGCCGAGACCTATCCTGTAATCAGCCTTTACATAGCCGGCCGCTTCATATATGCCTGCAAGCTTTTCGTCTGATTCGCTGCATACAAGCAGGAGCCTTGCACCCGGAAGTATCTCCTTTATCTTTTCGATAGCTTCAGGCTCAACGCCCTTGTCCTTGTAGTCAGGCGCTGCTTCAAAGTAATCTGCAACGAGTATGTCAGCGTAGATAAGAGCGATCACAAACCCCGCAAACAGCCCCTTTTCGTCCTTAAAGACCTTTACCTCGAGTCTGTCGATCTTTCTTTTGTCTATAAAAAGCCTGAACGGCTTCTTTTCCATATCAGGAACTGCTGACTCATACAGCATCCTCGCCTGCGACATATCCCACGCATTATTAGCTTCTATCATTTCGTACATAATCAGATTCTCCTTCAATGATTGTAAATTTCTGCCGTTTTTGCCGCAACAAACATACGGCTCGGCAGCTCGCGCGGGCCGGGCCCGCACAAAACGCTTATACTTTATTCTACCACCGGAGAATGAATATGTCAGCAGCTATTTAAAGCATGATCCACCGCAGGAGCAGCGTCCTTCTTATAGCTGACGCTCCCATGTACATTATCTTAGTGAACGCAGTAGCGCCTTTTACGTGAATATCACGTAAAAGGCGCTGCGTTATACTCAAAATATCAAATGATGTCTATGCATCGCCTGAAGTTCCTGCAAATTATCTCGGTATCACGATACAGTCATAGCGTACTGCTTTGCCGGTTATTGAGTATGAGGGCTTACGGGCGGCGAGGTACGGTCCTTTAAGCGGTCTTTTTATTATTATCTTGCGTGGTCCGGCAGCTTCTGCTGCATCAAGCAGCTCGCTCTCGTCAAGTCCCTCGCAGGGGCTTTCGAGCTGCTGAAGGAGCTGAAATTTTTTCTTTATGAGCGCGCTCTTTCGGCGCTCAGGGAACATCGGGTCGAGCAGTATTATATCCGGCGGCTGCGCTGAGCCCGCCATCGCTCTCATGGCGCTCACACTGTCACCCTCGTGCAGATGCATGCGGCTTGCCGCGTCGCGCAGGAGCTCGTCAGCAGCATCAGAAGCGCGGCGTAATGCATCGCGCAGAAGCGCCGCTATCACCGGATCATATTCATAGAGCTCGACAGTATAGCCTGCAGCAGCCAGCAGGAGCGAATCCTCGCCCAGACCTGCAGTGGCGTCTACAGCTGTGAGTCCTTCTTCAAGCGCGTCCATTCCCTTTATCCTCGAAGCCTTTACCAGAAATTCCCTTTCAAGATTGCTTTTCCTGAGCCTCGGCAGCATTGACGACAGATCCGCCCGCAATGAAAGCCTTCCGTCAGTGAGCGACAGCCCGCTGTCATCCATGCGCAGCATAAGTCCGGTCGTATCATTAATTATTACATCATTCATTATTTTATCATTCATCAGAAACCCCGCTCCTTCAGGTCATGGACAAGGTCCACGTAAAACTCTCTAACATCAAAGCCCGGTATATTTTCGCGATTCAGGTCTATCACATCGCCATGTGATACGCCGCGCTTCCCCGGAGCCGACAGGTAAATATACTCGCTGCCCCACTCAAATGAATCCTTTCCCACAAGTCCGTCATTCTCGCCGTCAAATAAATGCACGAATCTATTAGTCAAGTCCAGCGGGAACCGGCCGCCCGCGGCCCTCTTCAGGCACGAGCCTGTACTTTGTATAAAAACTCCGTCAGGATCATTCACTTTTTTATTGAACTCCTCGCACGCGCTCGCCGTCAGATCGCCTACAGCAGCAAGGAAATCAGGATCGTCGTCTCCGAGCTTTTTCAATGTAGCGTTGTAGGCGCTCGCCACTGCAAGCTGCTGCTTCTCAGGTATGAGATTCAAAAGATAATCGGCAAACTCGCAGCCGCGATGCGGCGTGTTGACAGTCGTCAGCGATGCGACATAAGGCGCCGCGCCGAGCTGAGATATCGCATATCTCGAGTCAAGTCCACCCTTGGAATGAGCTATTATATTCACCTTCTCAGCGCCTGTCTCAGCAAGCACCTGCTGTATACGGTCAGCTATCTCCTGCCCCGAGTCAGCAACTGCAGCAGCCGACTGATGATTTCCGTAAAATATCTTAGCGCCGTTCTTCTCAAGCTCAGCCGGTATCCTGCCCCAGTAGTTCACATACCTGAAATCCCTGAAAAATACTCCGTGTACCATCAGTATCGGATATTTCATTCTGCACACCGCGTCTCCTGCGCGCGCCTCGTCGAGCATAAGCTTTTCATTTTCAAAAACGATCTCACGGCTCGCCAGCGACATTATCTTTCCGAGCGCTATCAGATGCGCCACAGGTATCATGCCGCAGACTATGCCGATAACGCGCCATTTCACGCCTATCTGCGCCGACGACACGTATATTCGTATGATTCCGCACCAGAAAACTGCCGCTTCTGTCAGAAACAATACCAGAATCCCGGGAGCAGCGCTCCTGAGCGTCATACCGCCCGGTGCAAACGGCATCGCTCCGCATATCGTCAAGCACATCAATGCCACCGAGCCGATGCACGACACAAGAAATATAAGTATGAGTTCCGTGCCGCTGCGGCACGTCCTGAGCCGTTTCTTCAAAAGCCTTTTATTATCAAAGCGCGGCTTCACGCACATAAAAACAAACACGACCGCCGCAATAACTATCGACCACACGTGCGCCGCGCCCGTTTTTAAAAGTATATACGAGTTAGCCAAAGCTACCGTCACCATAATATAAATTATTCGTGATATATAAACACTTGCGCCGCTGTGCGCGCCCACTTCAGACATGTATTTTTCAGCTGTTCTTTCCATTTATCCATTCTCCATCTGAGCTGTATCAAATCACAGAGATTTTAAGTAATCTTCTACATTCAAGTACCGTACTCCGTCAACATCGCTGCTTTCGCCTCTGTATATCACAAAGCGACCGATTATATCACCAAATCTGTGTCTGGTCATAGCACATTTTTCTTCATTTATGATATGGCGGTACTGTTCAGCAACACGCTCTTTACTATATTTCACCTCATAAAGTTCGCATGTAAGATTTTTCTGATCGTATACTACCATATCAAATTCGCCGATCGTAAATTGAAGTTTAAAGACTTTTTTGTCAGGCTTGGCTATCTTTGTTTCCAGCAAAACGATTTCTTTCATCATTCTTCCGCGGATCTCACTTAACAGCCTTTCTAAAATATGTTTCCTTTCTTCCGCAGATAATTCCTGAAACTTGGCATCAAGAAGCAGATTTTCCACAATAGCCCCCGCTTGTGCGTATCTCATTCCCGGTTGTGTAATAACTGTTAATTTACCTTTGTTAGATACTTCAGGCAGATACTCCACATCTATTTGATTCACCAGATCAAGCAATGTCAGATATTCTCTGATCTGAGCCATATGAGTATTGCTGATATCTATGCTCTGCTCTTCTTTATTTAAAATATCAAGCATCTGCATTATACCAAATGTCACAGCATCCAGATCCATATGTTCCTTAATATTTATCGGTTTCTTTCTGTCTCTGAGCAGATTCTTTGCTGTAACAGCTATATCATGCGACTTAAAAGTATTTTCTACCACACTGCGAGTAAAGCTGTGGTTAATATTCTCTACCACACGATTGATGACATTTGTTAATTCCCCTGTTTCATAAAGATCAAGAAGCTGACGGAAATGTCCCCCGTACTCATAAAGCCTGAGTGAATGCTGTATATTCTTCGCAATTGCAGTATCGATATATTCTTCTGCCGTCCTGGAATTGGCAAATATCGCATCCCTGTTGTAATCGATCCCGCTTAAGCTCATCGTACCGCCGTAACGGATATATTCGTCTATTCCCTTTATTCCAAGGACCTCTTCAAATTCTCTATATGGAATAAATGTAGTATGAAGCATTATACACCTGTCATAAAGCTGTTCTTCTTTTGAAAATGCAAACCCAAGCGAGTCCGTTCCGGACAGCACGATCTTCATTC
>CAVGAH010000106.1:0-7095 GCA_963627215.1 bacterium
TATTATTACTTTTTAGAGAACGCTCTGAACTACCTTTTTAACGTCATTGCCGTCAGCAAGACCTTTGACTTTCGGCATAACAGCTCCCATGAGTTTTCCCATTCCGCTCTTATCCGTAATGCCAAGCTCTTCCTTAGCTGCCAGCACAATCTCAGTTATTTCTTCAATAGTAAGCTGCTTAGGCAGATATGCCATAAGTATCTCTATTTCCTTGTTGTAAGCTTCTACCAGATCGGTCCTTCCGGCTTTTTCAAAATCAGAGAGGGCATCTTTTCTCATCTTTACCTGTTTCGTTAAAATATCGATGATGCCTTGCTCATCAAGTTCAACCCTGTTGTCCACTTCATACTGCTTTATAGCAGCGCGTGCAAGGTTTATCGTGTTTTTTCTGACATCGTCGTGAGCCTTCATGGCTTCCTTGAAGTCAGCTGTAAGTCTGTCTTTTAAAGACAATAACAACACCTCTTTTTAATACTTCTTAGCCTTTTTTCTAGCCGCTTCAGACTTTTTCTTTCTCTTTACGCTAGGCTTTTCGTAATGTTCTCTTTTTCTGAGTTCAGACATTACGCCGTCTCTTGCGCAAGAACGCTTGAATCTCTTAAGCGCGCTTTCCAGACTTTCGTTTTCTCTAACTATAACCTGTGCCATTTCGTTTCCCTCCCTCCGTATTCTGAAATTACATAAGTGCGTAAAAACCGATAAAATAGCTTACAGCGTTATCTATTATACTTCTTTTTGAAATATAAATCAAGGATTTTTTGTTGCATCAAGACCAGAGCAATTTTTCGCTTTTATCAGCCCGGGGGCCAAGTCATTTTTCTCTTTCCGAGAAGATGGAAGTGCAGGTGCTTTACAGTCTGTCCTCCGTCCTCGCCGCAGTTGTTTACTACTCTGTAGCCGTCCTTCATGCTGAGGTCTGCTGCTATATCCTTTACTTTGAGAAGTATATGCGCGATAACCTCTGCATCGGCCTCCGTCGTAGCGTCGAGAGACTCTATATGGCGCTTAGGTATGATAAGAACATGCTCAGGTGCCTGAGGCTCCATATCTCTGAAGGAAATGATCTGATCATCTTCATAAACATAATCTGATGTTATTTCCTTGCTTGCTATCTTACAGAAAATGCAGTCTGACATCGTTTCACCTCCTTTCACAGGTAAAATACATCGGTTAAAAAAGTTAACACATAATATTTTATCATATAACAGCTTTAAACAGAAGAAACAATTCTTCCTTCCATGCCGTCTTTATACAGTTTTTCCAGATGTACGTCAGCAAATTTGTCCAGCAGCTCATGTGGGTCGGCCGGGCCGACGTCAGGCTTGCAGTATACCTTTATATAATTGTCTGAATGTCCTTCGAGCATTCCTACTTCCTCGTCAAACCTTTCAAACAGTACGCGCCTTGTTGAGCCTGCATTGCGCTCGTTGAAGCTTACCGCAGCTTCTGACGCTGCTTCTATGAGCTTTGCGCTTCGTTCGTTCTTTTTGTTGCCGTCTATCTGATCCTTCATATCGGCAGCCCTCGTGCCGCGCCTTTTTGAATATCTGAATACATGAACGCCTGAAAATCCGACTTCGTTTACTACTCTGAGACTTTCTTCAAATTCTTCGTCTGTTTCACCCGGGAACCCTACTATTATATCAGTAGTTATGGCGTAATTTGCGTCAGTCTCCTTCATGGCAGCAGCTATTTCAAGATAATCGGCATAATTATAGCGTCGGTTCATGCGCTTGAGTACTGTGTCGCTGCCGCTCTGTATCGACAGGTGCATATGGTGGCAGAGCTTGTCGTACTTTGCGAGATTTCTTACAGTTTCAACATCTACTACGTTTGGCTCGAGCGAGCTGAGTCTTATGCGGAAATCGCCCTCAAGCTCGTTTATAGCTGCTATAAGGCTCTCTACGCCCTTCAGACCGCGCTCATCGGCTTCTGTATCAACGCCGTACAGCGCTGTGTTTATTCCTGTCAGCACGAGCTCCTTGAAGCCGTTGTCTATGAGCTGCCTTGCTTCAGCTACTATATCATCAAGTCTGCGGCTCCTTACCTTACCGCGCGCATACGGGATTATGCAGTATGAGCAGAAGCGATCGCAGCCCTCCTGGACTTTTATATACGCGCGTGTGCGCGAATCCATCGATGTTATTATTCCTGTTTCTTCATACTCTGAAAGCTCGTCGTAAGGGATTATATGTGAAGCTACGTTCACGCGCTTCTGACCGTTTTCTGATATATAATCCTCCACAAACTTTACAAGTTCAGCTTTTTCGTTTGTTCCTGCAACGATGCACACGCCTTCTATCTCAGCTGCCGCTTCCGGGTCTGTCTGCGCATAGCAGCCCGTTACAGCTATTACAGAATCAGGGTTTATCTTTTTCATACGCCTTATGTACTGGCGCGATTTTCTGTCTGAAAGATTCGTTACAGTGCATGTGTTTATGATATAAATGTCGGCAAACTCTTCTTCACCGGCTATATCGTATCCGGCCTCAGAGAAACGCTCCTTGAGCATCTGTGTTTCGTACTGATTTACCTTGCATCCGAGCGTATAAAAAGAAACCGTTCCCTTTGAGTTTTTATTTTCTTCCATATATAATAATATCTGCTGCCCGTGGCAGTCCTGTTCTCCGTTTTTATTTTAATCTTGCAGCTATCGCACACCATTCGTCCTCATGAAGGACTTCGAGTATCTCAAATCCGCTCTTTTCTATCGCTTCTGATACCTCGTCGAGCTTTTCATCGAGTATGCCCGATGAAATAAATATCTTCTTTCCCTCAAGGTGCTTTGCTATATCCGGCGAAAGCATTTTTATAAGGTCAGCCATCAAATTTGCTGCGATCATGTCAGCCTTCATGCCAAGCCCCTCAGTAACATCGCCGTAAGCAATTTCTACTACATCTGAAAGTCCGTTCATCTCTACGTTTTCCGCAGAAGCTGTAACTGCATTCGGGTCTATGTCAACGCCGTAAACGTGCTTAGAGCCGAGGAGCGCCGCCGCTATGGAAAGTATTCCTGAGCCGCATCCGAGGTCGAGGACTCTGTCCTCTTCTGATTCGATGTACTTTTCAAGTAATTTTACACACATGCGCGTAGTAGCGTGCGTGCCTGTGCCGAACGCCATGCCCGGGTCTATCTCTATGACCATTTCATTTTCTGCAGGCTCATACTCCTCCCATGTAGGCTTTATGACTATATTGTCAGTCATCTTGGAGGTCTTAAAATATTCCTTCCATTTATTCTTCCATTCCTCGTCGCTCTCGTATGAGCTTTCGACAGCCAATCTGCCGAATCTGCCGTCAGCGTCCTGTTCTTTGAGCATAGCTATAGCACTACGTATAGCATCTATATACGCCTCTGCGTTTTCATCAGGCTCAAGATAAAGCGTTATTTTTGACTCCTCTTCCTTCTGAGCTATCACCGATTCATCGACGTAATCCCAGTCATACGAGTTTTTCTTTTCAAGCAGCTCTTCGACTACAGAGCTGTCCTCTATCATGAACGTCTCGTGACCGAGCATCGTTAAGACAGAAGAAACGGGTTCTATTCCCTCTGATGACGTAAATATTTTTATTTCATAATAATTCATAATGTAAAAACCTCTTGTTTGACTTTCGCGCGCCGGCGCGCCTGTATGTTTAATATATTCTGCAATAAAACAGCATGACCGTCTCCGCTGTTCCAAACCATAATGTAGAATTATATCATGAATCGGCTTTGTGCTGCTGAAAAATTTCAGTTATATCAAAAAACAAATACAGCCGCCTGTCGTCCCGATGAACCAACTCCGGAATGCAGCGGCTGCATTTTACATCAAAAGCTTTTCAGCTTTTATTTTTTCTTCTTTTTCTTACGATCTGCTTTTTTATCTTCACCTGTAAAAAGCTCGCGTACTATATCGCCGAATGACTTTTTCTTTGCGTACATCTCGGCAGTGCTTCCGTCCTCAAACTCCTGAATGAGCTTCTTCTGGGCTTCTGTCAGATTTCTCGGCACCTCAAGCATTACTCTTACATACAGGTCGCCTGTGATCCCTGAATTAGGCGATTTTACGCCCTTTCCCCTCAGTCTGAATACCGTACCCGGCTGAGTGCCTGCAGGTATCTTATATGAAACCTTATCTTCCATAGTAGGTATCACGACATCAGCGCCGAGAGCTGCCTGCGCGAATGTAATAGGTATCTCAAGCTCCAGATCAAGGTTGTTGCGCTTAAACAGCTTGTGAGGAGATACGCTTACTATTACGAAGAGGTTTCCGTCAGGACCGCCGTTTTCGCCCGGATTACCCTGACCTCTTACGTTTATGACTGAACCATCGTCAACGCCTGCAGGGATATTTACTTCTATAGTAACATCCTTTCTGACCTTGCCTGCACCGCCGCAAGTATGGCATGGCTTTTCGTTTATCTCACCTGTACCGCCGCAGTTATCGCAGGCAGATACATTGGCCATCATGCCGAAAGGCGTCTGAGTCTGACGTCTTATCTGACCTGTACCGTTACATACAGGGCATGTTTTCTTTGAGCTTCCAGGTTCAGCGCCTGTACCGTTACAGTCCTTACACTTAACGTATTTCTTGAGCTTTATCTTCTTCTTTGTACCAAAAAAAGCTTCTTCAAATGTTATGGAAATACGAGCCTGCAGATCCTGACCCTTTCTCGGACCGTTACGTCTGCTCTGCTGACCGCCGAAGCCGCCAAAACCGCCTCCGCCGCCGAACATTCCGCCGAAAAGGTCTCCGAATATATCTTCAAATCCTCCGAAGCCTGCTCCGCCGCCGAAGCCGCCTGCTGCGTTAGGGTCTACACCTGCAAAGCCGAACTGGTCATACTTCTGCTTCTTTTCAGGGTCGGAAAGAACTGAATACGCTTCGCTCGCTTCCTTAAATTTTTCCTCAGCTTCCTTATTATCCGGATTTCTGTCCGGATGATATTTCATAGCAAGTTTTCTGTATGCGCTTTTTATCTCTGATTCTGAAGCGCTCTTGCTGACGCCGAGGACTTCATAATAATCTCTTTTATCTGCCATTATATCGATCCTCCGGATAAAATTATTTCTGTCTGCTGCGTCTCTGCCGCAGTCTGAAAAATCAGTTATCGCATATTGAATATTTTAAATATTAATTACAACAATAAGGGCGACTTCAATGAGCCGCCCTCCGGATAGCCAGGCCGTGCTACCTGAACATTTCCGTATTGATTTATTTAATCATACACGATTATTTATCGTCGTCAACAACTTCAAAATCTGCATCAACAACATCGTCATTATTGTTTGCGCTGCCTGCGGAAGCACCTGCTGAACTGTTAGCGGCACCGCCAGTCGGGTCAAATCCACCTGCACCTGCTGCGCCCTGAGCGCCTGCTGCCTGAGCATTCTGGTAAAGTATCTGAGATACCTTCTGGAACTCATTTGTCAGGTTTTCAGTCTTAGCCTTGATATCAGCAGTATCTGTACCCTGAAGAGCCTGGTTAAGGGCGTCTCTTGCAGCGTTTACACCTGCGAGAGTATTAGCGTCTACCTTATCCTTTACTTCATCAAGAGTCTTTTCTGTCTCGTAAACCATTGCTTCAGCCTGGTTTCTTACATCGATATCTTCTTTTCTCTTCTTATCCTGTTCAGCGTACATTTCAGCTTCCTTGATCTTCTGGTTGATATCGTCTTCTGAGAGCTTTGAAGAAGAAGAAATTGTGATCTTCTGTTCCTTACCTGTTCCGAGATCCTTAGCGCTTACATTTACGATACCGTTAGCATCGATATCAAATGTAACTTCGATCTGTGGAACACCTCTTCTTGCAGGTGGGATACCTGAGAGCTGGAATCTTCCGAGTGTAGTATTGTCGGCAGCCATCTCTCTTTCGCCCTGGAGTACATGGATATCAACTGCTGTCTGGTTATCAGCTGCAGTAGAGAATATCTGGCTCTTCTTTGTAGGTATAGTTGTATTTCTTTCGATCAGCTTTGTAGCTACGCCGCCGAGAGTTTCGATAGAAAGTGAAAGCGGTGTAACATCGAGAAGAAGGATGTCGTTTACTTCGCCTGTTAATACGCCGGCCTGGATAGAAGCACCTACTGCTACGCATTCATCAGGGTTTACGCCCTTGAACGGTTCCTTGCCTGTTACATTCTTAACTGCTTCCTGTACTGCAGGGATTCTTGTAGAACCGCCTACGAGGATGACCTTTTCGATATCGTTGATAGTTACGCCTGCATCCGCAAGTGCCTTGTTCATTGGTTCGATAGTTCTCTGAACGAGGTTTGCTGTTAACTGATCGAACTTAGCTCTTGTGATGTTCATGTCCAGATGGAGCGGACCGTCTGCGTTTACAGTAATGAATGGCAGGTTTACATTAGTTGTATTTGAAGAAGAAAGTTCCTTCTTTGCCTTTTCTGCTGCTTCCTTTAATCTCTGAAGAGCCATCTTGTCTGTTCTCAGATCAACGCCGTGCTCATTCTGGAATGTATCTGCGATGTAGTTCATAACAGCTTCATCGAAGTCATCGCCGCCGAGTCTTGTATCACCGTTTGTAGCGAGTACTTCAAATACACCGTCACCGAGTTCGAGGATAGATACATCGAATGTACCGCCGCCGAGGTCGTATACTAAGATCTTGTGCTGCTTGTTATCCTTATCAAGACCGTAAGCAAGAGCTGCTGCTGTAGGCTCGTTGATGATTCTCTTTACATCGAGGCCTGCGATCTTACCTGCATCCTTTGTTGCCTGCTTCTGACCGTCTGTGAAGTAAGCAGGAACTGTGATAACTGCTTCTGTTACCTTTTCACCGAGATAGCTTTCTGCGTCTGTCTTTAACTTTGTAAGGATCATAGCTGAAATATCCTGCGGTGTATACTGCTTGCCGTCGATCTCTACTTTATGATCTGTACCCATGTATCTCTTGATAGATGCGATAGTTCTGTCAGGGTTTGTTATTGCCTGTCTCTTTGCTGTCTCACCTACAAGTCTTTCACCATTCTTTGCAAAGCCTACAACCGAAGGAGTTGTTCTGTTGCCTTCTGCGTTAGGAATTACTGTAGGCTCGCCGCCTTCAAGAACTGCTACACATGAGTTTGTTGTACCTAAATCAATACCTATTACT
>CAVGAH010000107.1:0-566 GCA_963627215.1 bacterium
CTGCCTGCTACGATTCCCGGATGTATCCCTATTTCTTCAGCAAATTTTACGATTTCATCATCTGAGGTATATCTTGATGGCGCTAATCTTTTATAATCTGCCGGTGAAATCAAATAGTTTGTAGCAAATTTATCTGCTTCGATTTCAAGATTGTTATTAATGTCAATCATTTCTTCAATTGTACTGCTTATAAATACAGTTTTTATTTTCTGCTGAAGAACATGCTTGATTTCATGAAATAATGAGAACCAGAATTTATCTGCATCCAATCCTCTGTTATTCATGGCTAATACAACTCTATCTTCTGTTACCCATTTAACTGCGCCATTCACTCCCGAATTTTTTAAATGCGGCAACAACACAAATGCTATTCCGCATTCTGCAAATATATCACGCATTCTCGGCAAAAATTCTTCCGGTTTCTTAACTGTCATTCCCCTGAGTTCAGGTAAATAACCTTTTAGTTTCTCAGCATTATATGGACTTGTTTCAATATTTTTTGAAATGTTTAATGCCGTTTGAATCCATGCTCTTGAATTAATAATATTTTTTTCAATGCTATATGT
>CAVGAH010000107.1:576-6861 GCA_963627215.1 bacterium
TGCCCTGAAATTAACAAGAAAATCGGGCTGTAACATGATTCTTAAATCTGCCACTTTAAAAAACTTACATAAATTAGCTACTTTTTCATTAATGCTTCTCGTTGACGGCAGTCCGATAACCTCTACAAAATATTTATAATCAATTTTTTTTACAAGCTCTGACTGTGCATCAAATTCCTTAGCCTGCTGTATTTCTATCAGCTTCTTATCATAAGTCTCCTGTAAATTCAACCAGACATCTGCACTTGTTCCCATCATAACAGAAAGTTTCCTGGCTATATCATTCGATATATTGGCATGCCCATTGACCAACTGACTCAAAGTCTTGGGCGTCGTTCCCATTCTTGTTGCAAACTCGACCTGACTGATTCCCATATCTTCAATAATATCGGCAATATAATATCCAGGGTGAAATGCCACTATATCTTTATATTCATCTATATTACTCATAATGGTTCGACACCTCCGTAACCTTCACGATTTTAATCATTCTACATTGAGCTAAAATATCTCCTTTTATAATTTCATTTCCATTATTATCACATGGAATCATCGTAACCCTGTATCCTGTATTACCTAATCGTATGCTCCACTCGTCTTTTCTATCACCTTTTAAATGTTCAAAATGAAATGGAGGATAATTAGCAATATCCATCAGAGACTCTGAATTAAGTATAAAGTTTTCAGCAGATTCAAGCTTTCTCTTTACCTGCTCAGGATATCGCCACTTTTTCTTGTACGCAGAACAAAACTGCTTCTTTGCAGCTTCATTCTTATACATTATTTGCATCCCCAAACTTAATTATTCAACTCCTTTCATTTTTCGTTACTAATTTGGTAATCAAATTATATTACTATTTCAAATCAAAGTAAACACCTTTATGTGCCATGGCTAATACTGCTTAATATTTTCAAAATAAAATATTACAGTATTTCATTAAATACAAAAACCGAAGAACGGAGACACGTCAGATAGTATCTGCAGGTCCCCGTTTTTTACATTAAAGCTGTCAGTATGATACATCTTATATTATTCTTCGCTCATAACGTCGAGCAGCAGTTTATGAAGCTCCGGTGCGTGTTTTTTGAGGACTACGGGGTGCAGCTCGCTGTCTGTCACCGCGTGGCGCGTCGTTCCTTTTGTCAGAAGCTCGCCTTTTTCATTGTATATCTCATACGCCATCGTCACTGACGCGTTTTTCAGCTCGGCTATCGTCGTTCTTATCTCAAGCAATTCATCATACAGCGCAGGTTTTTTGTACTTTATCGCTACGTCTACGAGCGGGAGCATCACGCCCTCTGTGTTGTCGAGGCGTCTGTACGTAAAG
This sequence comes from bacterium, assembly GCA_963627215.1. Lineage (GTDB taxonomy): Bacteria > Bacillota > Clostridia > Peptostreptococcales > Anaerovoracaceae > CAKQOE01. The sequence goes on from CAVGAH010000107.1 coordinate 1,905, forward strand.
CCTATCTCGCGCAGGAATTCTGTTCTGCCCATCTCGAAAAATCTCAGATAATTCGCATGGTAAACTATTCCCATAGCATCCGTGTCTGCGTATATTGGTCTGTAGTGTGTTATATATGGTCTCATTTCAAATCTTCCCCCTTTGATATATTTCATATATTGCCAGATTTTCTATATGAATGCCTGTCCGCCCGGCGACGGGCGCATTGCATCGTTCTATTCTAACACAATGTATATGCTAACTGAACAACAAAAAAGCCGCCTTACGGCAGCTTTAAATCATCAGTCCGCGTATGTTATTTTAAGCTGTATCTTATCCGGGAGTTCTTTAAGATCCGTTTCGGCTACTATATACGGATAAGTCACCTCCTGTGCAAGCGATGCTCCCGCCTGTGGGTCGGTGAATACTGCGTTTACTGTCAGCGTGCTCGTGCCGTCCTTTTCGTCGAGCGTCATGCTCCCTATGCTTATGTCATAGCCGGTCGTTGGCTTTTCGCCGCGCGTGGCCAGCACGTAGACCTTATCCTCCACTACGCATGCCAGTGCGCGCTCCATATCTCTGTACTCGGGAACTATCTGGCTCGTTATTTCCTGCGGTATCGCATCCTCTGTCAGCTGGCTGAACGTCACTGCTCCGCCGCCCGTGCTCCCGCCGCCTGTTATCTTCAGCCCGACTATTATCGCGATGACTGCCGCCAGCGCTATGCCTATCCTCAGCTTGCTCCTGAGCACGTTTACATCCTTCGCTCCGCCCGATCTTCTGCCCATTTTCCATGTCCTCCTTTATGTATCTAAAATATAGATATGCTCCGGACATGCAATATAGACCTTTAAAAATGCAGGAATGCATGAATAAATGCAAAAAGGACTGCCGCCTCATATCTCAAAGCGGCAGTCCCTCCCGTCCGCCAGGCGGACCCATGGTTTATCGCAATTATTAATTATTAATTATTTATTAAAGAGACTTTACAGCCTTTACGATATCCTCTGCTGTGATGTTGTATTCCTTCATGAGCAGAGGCGGCTTGCCTGACTGGCCGAAGCGATCCTGAACTCCTACCATGGCCATCTTTGTCGGGCATTTTGTGCAGACTACCTCTGCTACCGCTGAGCCGAGGCCGCCGATAACTGAGTGTTCTTCAGCTGTAACGATGCCCTTTGTTTCTGCGGCTGCCTTCATGATGATCTCTTCATCTATAGGCTTTATAGTGTGCATGTCGATTATCCTGATGTCGATGCCCTCTGCTGCGAGAGTTTCAGCTGCCATCATCGCTTCGTTTACCATAAGGCCGCATGCGATGACCGTGTAATCCTTGCCGTCGCGTACTACGTTGCCCTTGCCGAGCTCGATGTCTGCTGTTTCATCGTATATTACCGGGATGTTGAGTCTGCCGAGTCTTACGTAAGCAGGACCGTCCATTTCTGCTATCTGTTCAAGCAGCTTTGCTGTAGATGCAGCGTCTGCAGGATGAACTACAGTCATACCCGGGATAACACGCATAAGAGCAAGGTCTTCTATGCACTGGTGGCTGGCGCCGTCCTCGCCTACAGTTATACCGGCGTGCGTAGCACATACCTTTACGTTTGCGTGCGGATATCCGATAGAGTTTCTGATTATTTCATAAGCTCTGCCTGCTGCGAACATAGCGAATGTGCTGGCAAAAACTGTCTTTCCTGAAAGTGCGAGACCTGCTGCCATACCCATAAGATTTCCCTCTGCGATACCTGCGTTGAAGAATCTTTCAGGGAATTCCTTTTTAAAGCCTGCTGTCATAGTTGATTTTGACAGGTCAGCGTCCATTACTATAATATCAGGGTTCTTTTTTCCGAGCTCTACAAGCGCATCGCCGTAGGCTGAACGAGTTGAGATCTTATCTGCCATTACCATTCCCCTCCTAATTCTTCTACTGCCTGCTTTGCCTGAGCGTCGTCAGGTGCCTTTCCGTGCCAGCCTGCCTGGTCTTCCATGAATGAAACGCCCTTGCCCTTTACAGTCTTAGCGATTATAGCCTGTGGCTTTCCTTCTACCTTCTTTGCTGCTTCCACTGCTGCTGCGATGGCTTCGAAATCGTGTCCGTCGATCATCTGAACGTCAAAGCCGAAGCTTCTGAACTTTTCGTCTACAGGAGCTACTGTGATAACGTCCTCGTTCTTACCGTCGATCTGCAGGCCGTTCCAGTCTACAAATATCGTAAGGTCGTCGAGCTTGTAATGAGCTGCTGCCATAGCTGCCTCCCATACGAGACCCTCCTGCAGCTCGCCGTCGCCGAGGAGCGCGTAGACGCGCGCAGGGATATTGTCTATCTTGTTTGCGAGAGCCATTCCTACTGCTGCAGAAACGCCCTGTCCGAGCGAGCCTGTTGACATGTCTACTCCCGGTATCTTCTTTCTGTCAGGATGACCCTGGAGCATGCAGCCGATCTTTCTCAGGTTGAGAAGCTCTTCCTTTGGGAAATATCCCTTTTCAGCGAGCGCTGCGTAAAGCGCAGGAGCAGCGTGACCCTTTGAAAGAACGAATCTGTCTCTGTCCTTTTTATTCGGCTCATTTGGGTCGATATTCATTTCAGCGAAATACAGATATGTAATGATATCTGCGGCTGAAAGAGAACCGCCCGGGTGTCCCGATGCTGCCGCATGAACTTCTCTTATGATATCGATCCTGATATCCTTTGCCTTTTCAGCAAGCATTTCTGCATTGATAGACATTACTTTTTTTCCTCCTTAGATTTGCCTGTAAATATTACTCTGAGCATAAAAACAGGCAGCGCGAGCATCCTCTTGTATCTGCTCGGCTCCTGTATCAGTCTGTATAACCACTCGAGCCCGTGCTTTCTGTAAAACTCCGGCGCGCGCTTGAGCGTTCCGGCCCATACGTCGAGGCTTCCGCCTACTCCGATGGCGCCGCTTACCTTCAGCTCCGATCTGTGATCATGTATAAATCTTTCCTGCTTCGGTGCGCCCAGCGCGACACACAGGAAGTCAGCGGAGCTGTCGTTTATCTCTTTTACTATTCCTGCTTCCTCTTCAGGCTTAAAGTAGCCGTCATGAGTTCCTGCTACTATGAGCTTCGGATATTTTTCCTTTATCCTGTCAGCGGCTGCTTCAGCTACGCCCGGCTTGCTTCCGAAAAAGTATATTGACTTTCCGTTTTTTTCCAGATAGGTTATTATGCTTTCCAGAAAATCTATACCCGTAACTCGCTCTGAGAGCGGGCAGCCTATTATTTTTGAAGCATAAACAAGACCGACGCCATCAGGGATTATGAGGTCTGCCGAGGATATGAGCTGCCTGAGCTCGTCCTCCTTTGACGCTCTCTGGACTATCTCCGAGTTCGGTGTTACTATCATCGTAACACCGGGCTGCGGAAATGATTCCTCAAATATCTGCATAGCCTGTTCGCGGTCGACCATGTCGACCGGCACGCCGAGAATATTAACTCTGTTTTTTTCTGTCATCTGTTGATCTCCGAATATTTTCATTCAGTGCAGCCTGTGCTCCTGTGGAGGATCTATGCCCAGACTTACGCCGAGAGCTTCGTCAACTACATCTATTACATTTGTTCCGACTGTTCCTATATGTTCTCTCAGTCTCTTTTTATCTATAGTCCTTAACTGCTCGAGCAGGACTACTGAATCACGGCTGAGCCCGTTTCCCTCTGCGCTTATCGGCACATGCGTAGGCAGCTTCGCTTTGTTTGTCTGCGATGTGACCGCTGCTACTATTATCGTAGGTGAGAATCTGTTTCCCACATCATTCTGGACTACCAGGACAGGTCTTACACCGCCCTGCTCCGAGCCTACGACCGGACTGAGATCCGCGAAAAATATATCACCTTTTCTTACCTGCATGCAAATGCACCTCCTATGTAAGAAAGTATTTGCATTCAGGCCGGATATTAAACATATATCATCAAAATTATATACGAAAACAGTGGCGCTGAGCAACAACGCCACCAAATATATTCATATATTTTTCAGATTTTTACCTTTGCATATATTTTGCAGATCGATCTACAAGTTAAGTATTAAAGCCGCCATCTGGAAATAAATAGCGAGCGATATCATATCTGTAAGCGATGAAACGAGCGGACCAGCCATGAGAGCAGGGTCTATGCCGACTCTTTTCGCTATGATAGGCAGCATGCTTCCTACCATTTTAGCGACCATGACCACAAGGCACATCGACGCGCTGACTGTAAGCGCTACCAGGAAGCCTCGCTTGTCGAGGAATACAACGCGCGCCATATTGAGCAGGCTCAGCACGACGCCGACCATTATACTCGTTCTGAATTCCTTCCAGAGTACTCTCAGGAAGTCCTTCACCTCTATATCCTCAGTCGCAAGTCCGCGGATAACGAGCGTCGCTGACTGCGAGCCTGAGTTTCCGCCTGTTCCCATGACCATAGGCATGTATATAACGAGCGCCGGTATTGCAGCTACCAGATTTTCCACATTTGCTATGATATTTCCTGTAAAGATATATGATATCATCAGGATAAAAAGCCACGGAAGTCTGTTTCTGGCGTGCTTGAAAACGCTCATATCGAGGTAGTCCTCGTCAGAGTCGCCCGTTACACCGGCCATCCTCTGGAAGTCCTCTGTTACCTCGTCATCGATTACGTCAAAGATATCATCGACTGTGATTATTCCGACAAGTCTGCCTTCTTTATCTACTACAGGAAGCGCGAGTATACCGTAACGTTTGAATATATTGGAAACTTCTTCCTGGTCTGTCAGGACATTTATAGACAGCGGATCGTCATGCATTATGTCAGAAACTATCTCATCTCCGTCTGCCATAACGAGCGCTCTCAGTGATACTACTCCGAGCAGCATCCTGTCTCTGTCCATTACGTAGCAGGTATAAACTGTTTCTGAATCAAGACCTGCTTCTTTTATATGAGCCAGGCACTCTCTTACCGTCATATCAGCCTTGAAGTCTATATAATCGATAGTCAT
>CAVGAH010000108.1:0-6768 GCA_963627215.1 bacterium
GCGCGTAGCTTAATTTCTACGAGTGTTCAATTTGTTATTGCAATTTACGAAAAATTTTTAAAGCAAGTAAAAAATAGAAAAAATACTACATTTCAGAGGATATTAAGAAAGCGTCAAACCAAGTTATATCAATGGTTTGGCGCTTTTTACCCTTAATCAACTGTCAAAGACGGGAATATATCAGCACCGACCATAGGAGGAATATTACTGCAAGCGCCGCGCCCCAGTAGTACGGCAAGTTTACAGCATCTCCCGCGACAGCTGTCACGCCTGACATTATGAACGGTGAGGCGAACTGTGCTATGTAGAGCGCTGCGGATATGAGCGGCATTACTGTCGTCGCCGCGAGGCGTCCCATCTTTTTGGAGGCTTCTGATATTATCAGCGGTATTCCTTCGCCGTTTGCGAAGCCTACGCAGACTGAACCTGCAAGCACGCCGAACCACCCGCCGACAACTCCGAGAAGGACATAACCTGCGACAAATAATATCGGAGCTACGAATTTCGTACTGCCGCCGGCGGCAGCTTTTACTTTTACGAAAAGCATTCCTCCGAAGAATGCTACGAGGTCCATCATCGCCATTATTATCGCAGTTAGATCCTCAGGTATGACTCCTGCCCTTGCCGTCACCATTGCAAAGTTTGCCGGGTATATGAAAAACGTTGACATTTCAAGGAACATGGCTATTATGTAAACGTAATTTGAACGGAATACCTGTCCGGCTGACGGAATGTTCTGCGACGGGTCAGCGCTCCCGCGCTGCTTTTCGTTATCACCCTCGCGATCGTCTGACTGTATCTTGTCGTTTGGCATGAACGCCGCGCAAAGTACTATGCTTATCAGTCCCATAAGATAAACAAGGAAGCTTATACGCCAGCTTACAGTTGCAAGCGCGCCTGATATGAGCGTCGCGATGACGCCGCCCATATTGTTCATTGCTGACGACCAGCCCATTAGCCCTTCCTGCTCCTGTGGGCTGAAATAAAACGCGAGCAGGCCTGTTGACAACGGCATGATCATCCCCACGCCCACGCCTACGAGAGCGCGCATGAGAAGCACGAGCCATATGCTGTTAAAAACACCTGCCACGGAGCCGCCTATCGTATAAAAAGCCAGACCGATCATCAGGAGCGTGCGCGCCCTGAACTCCGCCGCCAGCTTTGGAAACACAAAGCTAGTCAGGAATATAAACACTGCAGGCATGCTTATTATCATCTGTACAAACAGCGTCTTTTCATCTGAAAAATACTCACGAATAACTCCAAGAGCCGGAGCCATCGCAGCGCCCGCCATCACCGTCAGAAGCGACAGTGAAAGAATGCTTACTTTAAGCTTATTTTTGTTTACTGTTTTTTCCATATATCGTTACCTCCGTAAAAAGAAAAAGAGCGCAGGCCCGTTTGGACTTACGCTCTTTGCTACTCAACTGAAAGTGATTATATCATTTTTCCGAAGCGCGTGTAATATTTTTTTAGATTTGTTGCATCGGGGTTTTAGTGGTATACTGTGTTTTAGTAATGTAATGCATAACTGCGTGAAACAGGCGTCTGCCGGTCACTGACGCTGCGCAGTCTGCATGATATCAGTTTAGTCAGTCAATTGTATTAATTTTTAAGTAAATGTAATGTGAGATGAAAGGCATGGCTCGCGCCATGGGTGTGATATTATGAATGTAAATATTTCGGTAAATACTAAGAAGATGGCGGTTATCGGCGACCCGGTCGCCCATTCCATGTCACCGTTCATGCATAACCATATGATAGAGGAGCTTGGACTCGACGCGGTTTACTTTCCGTTTCATGTAAAGTATGAGGAAACAGGTAAATTCTGCGAGGCGGCTCGCCTGCTCGGTCTGTCGGGTTTCAACGCTACAATGCCGCATAAACAAAATATGCTTGAGCTCGTTGACGAGCTTGACCCCGAGGCTGCAGAATACGGTTCTGTAAATACGATAAAAGTGCGCGACGGCAAGCTTACCGGCTACAACACCGACGTCCGCGGTCTGATGATGGCTTTTAAGGACTACGGCGTTGACCTGAAGGACGCGAAGATCATGATAATCGGCGCAGGCGGCGTAGCTGCTGCGCTCACAAAAGGACTTGCAAAGGAATCGGTTCAAAAAGTAACTGTTCTGAATCGAACACTGCCAAAGGCTCTTGCTGTATGCGAGGGGCTTTCATACGCTGCTCCGCTTGAGCAGACTCATGAAAACATGACTGCGGCTGCGGCTGACGCTGACGTTATCGTAAACTGTACTTCGCTCGGCATGGCTGAAACGGGCGAGGATTTCGACGATCTTTCATTTCTCGATGAGACTTCGGCTCTGCTCTGCGACCTGATATACAACCCGTGGGAAACGAATTTCCTCGCTTACGGGCGCGAGCGCGGCCTTAAAACGATGAACGGCATGTCTATGCTGCTCTATCAGGGCATACTCGCGTTTGAGATATTTATGGACGTAAAGCTCGACTGCAAGGATGAGCACGACAGGCTCCTGCCGCTGTGCGAAGCAGAAATGAAGAAAAAGTAATACGTTAACAGTCGCGCCGTTGCGGCGCACGTCTGCTGCAATGCATTAATTAATACATAACTATGTGTGGGCCGGCCAGGCCGGCGGATGATGGGGCATTTATTACATGGATACAAAGGATATAAGAGGTTTTATTCGAAGCTTTGAGCTTCGCAGCATAAACAAGGCCGCGGGAGACCTGTTCATTTCCCCGCAGGGGCTCGGCAAGGCTATAAACCGCCTTGAAGCGGAGCTCGGCGTAAAGCTTTTTGAGAGAACTCCTAACGGGCTCGTTCCTACGGAGAGTGGAACTTATCTTTATAAAAAAGCAACGGAGCTCATGAACCGCTTCCGCGATATAGAGCAGGGAGTCAGGAGCTGCGCCGCAGGGGCTCACAGCTTCCATATAGGCTATGCGTGCGGCGTTATAAACGTGCTCGATGTCGTAAAGGTCGAGCAGTTTGCCGTAGATCATCCTGAATTCGGGGTAATATGGCATGAGGGCGGAAATAGCGCTATAAAAGAGCTTGCAGCTTCCGGGGGATGTGATGCGGCGTTCGTAATAGGGCGTATACCGTCCGACGGACTTTTTCAGAGGATCCTTGTAAAAAAGCATTACAGCGCTGTCGTTTATGAGGGACACCCGTTTTATGAGCGTGAATCGCTGTCCATAGAGGACTTGAAAGGTGAGCAGCTTATAACTCTTAACGAAAATTACCAGAGCTTCTATAATATAACAGAACGCTGCCGTGACTTCGGCTTTGTGCCGGATATACGCATAAAGACTATGGAAAGCTCGCTGATATATAAATACGCATCTCAAAAGCTCGGAATCGGCGTCGATGTGGATATACACGACCACAGGATGTTTAAGCTGCCTGTGCGGCTTATAGAGCTGAAGGACTCTATACCGTGGTCGATCTGCTTTGTCTGTCCTGTCGAAAATATCGAATATCCTGTCGTGAAGGAGCTTATAAAAACGTTTTTTTAGTGAATCTCAGGCAATAAACGATCATCCTGCTGAGCCGCCGGGCGGCTGCATGTACGGTGTCATTTATTGCGTTTAACAAAGAAGGACCCGCGTTCCGGTATGAAATATTACCGGGACGCGGGTCCTTCGCTGTTCATTACATATATTCAATTCCTGTTTTGAATGTTTCAGCCTAACGGAGGGAAAATCACCGTCTGACCGCGGTCGGCGCATGTAGCCTTTGCGCCTTTTTTGAGTGTTTTTTTCCCCTGCGGCGGACGCGGTTTATCAGCGCGTCCTTTCATAAAAGACGGAGAAGGAGAGAATGTGTCGATCTTTTATGGCGCAGGAAACATGATGATTTTTATTATTAAGAGTGAGTTTTGCAAAGTTTATATATATATTAGTGGATATCGAGTGCAGCGTGATAGCCCTGATATACAGCAAATGTAATAGTGTCAGGCTTTACGCAGTTACCGATAGAAGCGAACTGAGGAGCAATGTCACGGAGCTCGTCAACTACAGTTGTATTAGGCTTGAGACCTAAACCGCAGAGAACCGTATCACCTGCGATCTCGATCTTCTGACCGTCTGATGAGCAGATAACACCTGTCTCAGTAACCTCTTCGCACTTGCAGCCGGTGTGTATCTGAATTCCGCATTCGTCCATCTTCTTCATGAGCATCGGTCTGTATCTTACGTTAGCGTCAGGACAGAGCTGATCTCTCATTTCTATAACGTGGACCTTCTTGCCTTCGTCAGCGAGACATACAGCAAGCTCGCATCCTACGAGGCCGCCGCCGAGAACGATAGCTGTTTCGCCGATCTCATCCTTGCGGAGGTGGTAATCTTCTGCAACGATCATGTTCTTAGCTTCTCTGAGGCCCGGGATAGGCGGAACGAGAGGTTCAGAACCGGCAGCAACGATTATAGCGTCCGGAGCCTCCTTTTCAGCGTATTCTCTTGTAACTCTTGTGTTCAGACGGATGTCAACGCCTTCCTTTTCGCAGAGGAGCTTGTATGAGCCGCCGAGCTGGTACATTTCATACTTGAACGGTATAGCGACTTCGCCCTTGAGGAGGCCGCCTACTTCGTCAGTAGCTTCGCAGAGAACTACGTCGTGACCTCTGCGGGCAGCAGTGTATGCAGCATAAAGTCCGCCAGGGCCGCCGCCTACTACGAGAACCTTTCTCTTGTGAGCTGCAGGAGCAACTTCACCGAAGCCTTCGTCCTCTCTGCCGATAAGCGGATTTACTGTGCAGCGTCTTGTAGAAGTAGCTGCTCTTTCAGCCATGCAAGTGAAGCATCTGAGGCATCTTACGATCTCATCGTCTCTGTTTTCCATGATCTTGTTAGGGAGCTGGTTGTCAGCGAGGAGAGCTCTTGCCATTTCAACTACGTCAGCCTTACCTGAAGCGATTATCTCTTCCATCATTGCAGGGTCGTTGAGCGCGCCGATAGTAGCTACAGGCTTAGATACGTGCTTCTTGATCTCTGCAGCGAGGTAAACGTTACGTCCGTGATCCTCGAACCATGATGGGTGAGTGATGCCGAAGGTCTTCTGGTAAGTACCCGCAGAAACGTGGATAAGGTCAACGTATTCTTCAACGAGCTGAGCGATCTTTACAGCCTCGTCGAGGTGATAACCGCCTTCAACGAACTCGTCACCGCTCATACGGAATTCGATAGGGAATCCAGGACCTACAGCCTTTCTAACTGCTGCGAGGACTTCCTGAGCGAAACGAACGCGGTTTTCGATAGGACCGCCGTACTCGTCTGTTCTGTGGTTGAAGAGTGGTGAGAAGAACTGGTTGATGAGCCAGCCGTGACCGCCGTGGATCATTACCATTTCGAAGCCCGCTCTCTTTGCGTTTGCAGCAGTGTCAGCATAAGCCTGAACGATCTCGTCGATCATTTCCTTAGTGAGTTCCTTTATTTCCATACCGTCAGCTCTTACGCTTGCTGAAGGACCCCACTGAGCCATTCCTGCCTTTCTGTCCTTGTCAGCGAGGTATGTACCTGAGAACTGACCTGAGTGAGAAAGCTCTACTGAAGGAATGCATCCGTGTCTGCGGATAGCGTCAGCAGTGTAAGTGAAGCTTGGAAGGCTTCCCGGAACCGTAAGGTCGAGTCTGTAAGCGTGGCTTCCGTCAGTAGGGTGTACCATGCACTCAGAAACTGTTACAGCAGCAGCTCCGCCGTAAGCTCTTAATTCATAGAACTTTGTTGACTTAGGGCCGATGCAGCCGTCAACAGTGATGTCTGTACCGCCCATAGGAGCAGAGAACATACGATTCTTGAAAGTTACATTACCTAACTTGATAGGCGCGCAGAGATGTGGATATTTTCTTTCCATTAGAACTTCCTCCTTAAAACTTTGATTTAGTCTGTGTAAATGTGTAAATATGTTTTAAAAGCTTGCGTTAAATTTTTAACTGATTCATTTGTCTACATAGTACCATCAAAATCGCGCCCCATCCATCAACTGTATCGCCATAGGTGCAAACTGTTAGTTTATACGAGTAATAAGGGCAAACATCCCTGCGTGCGTCACCGCACAAGCATTGCGGCCTGCTGACCGCCATTGATAATATGGTTTTTATTTTTTTAAGGAAATAACATACACAGATATTAAAAAAACGCACCCCATGTCATTAAGAATAAGATTTTGACATCTTCACAAATGCGTGCTAATATAAGTATAGAAAAAGGGTGTTGCCGATAGACGGTTAGCCCACATATTTATCGATTATAAAAAATAACCGCTTAGTTTGCAGACAGGGCGGTTATTTTTGTGTATTGTTATAATTTAGTTTTTTGGGTGCGCCGGGCGCACGGGTTGGAAGTGGATTAATTAATAAGTAAATTAGCAGGAGAAAATTTTTAATGGCTGCCGCGCTGAAACAGGTGCGGCAGCCTTGTTGTTTAAAATCATATCATCCATACGGGTACGATATAATTTTCTCTGTCGATCACGCCAAGTGCAGGTTTCATACAGATAACTGCGCCTTTTGAACGTGGTACTGATGATTTATCTAATAAATGAAATACTTTCGTCAATTCTGTTCCCGGATTTGATGTCTTTTTAATTTCAATAGGGTTCAAAATACCGTCATGTTCAAGGACAATATCTATTTCTTTTGCATCTTTGTCTCGGTAATAGTATAAATAAGGCTCCTTGCCGCAATTCATATACGTTTTCATTATTTCCGAAACCACATAATTTTCAAGAATGAGTCAGCACGCTCTTTCCAAGCCCGTAAAAAACCTTTCGCAGAACGCGATCCT
>CAVGAH010000109.1:0-6723 GCA_963627215.1 bacterium
TTGTGCGCTTAATGACTTTGCAGCATTGACGCGGCGAATCATGCAATTTATAATATACTGGATGAAGTGTAATACTCAGGTATTGCTATTGGGCGCGGGCGCCCGGAGCTATGGATAAAGTTGATATTTATTTATATGTTGAATATTAATTATTGATTATATTAGAAAGGAAGTTAATATAAATGTTTTTCGGAAGAAATAAAAATAAAGAGCATGAGCCGTGGCGTGACGGTGTTTACCTGACTACTGTTCAGACTACGTTTGAGGCGGATATCATAGAGTCGAAGCTGAGCGGTGAGGGGATACCGAGCATCAGAAGGTATGAGGGCGGCGGAAATTATCTTGAGATAGTTTTCGGTCAGCAGAATGTGTTTCCTATAGAGATATACGTGCCGGAGGATGCGCTTGAAAGGGCTAAGGAGGCTATAGTCAGCGTTCCTATAGATGATGATTTTGAAGAGGCAGGCGAAGAAACGGAAATGGAGTCGGCTGAGGGATCAGGTCAGGAGAGTGCAGAAGATAATGAGTAGTGTTGTTGAGGTCGGAGGACTTAAAATAGGCGAAGGAATGCCGAAAATATGCGTTCCTGTCGTCGCTGAAAATATTGAGGAAATAAAAAAGCAGGCAAACAGGATAATGCTTACCCCGGCTGATATAGTTGAATGGCGTGTTGATCACCTGAAACGGGCAGACGATATACCGTCCGTTCTCGTTGCGCTTGATAAGCTCAGGGCATATCTTGTGGAAAAGCCCGTGCTGTTTACGTTCAGGACTGCCGCGGAGGGCGGAGAAAAGGCTGTTTCGACTGAAAAATATGTTGAGATATATGAGGCTGTAATAGAATTGGGAAAGGCCGAGCTCGTGGACATTGAGCTCATGCTCGGTGATGATGTTGTTATCAGGCTTATAAAAAAGGCTCATGAGAATGGCGTAAAAACAGTACTTTCAAACCATGATTTCAATGCGACTCCGTCTGTTGATGTCATGACTGAGCGCCTTATGAAGATGAAGGAGCTCGGTGCTGACATAGCAAAGATAGCGGTAATGCCGCGCAGTACATCTGATGTACTTGCCTTATTTACGGCGTCTGAAAATATGAAGCGTGTTGGATCGCCTGTACCTGTAATAACGATATCTATGGGTCCTGTCGGTCTGATATCCAGGATAGCCGGAGAGACATTTGGCTCGGCAGTGACATTCGCGTCGTCAGGCAAAGCTTCTGCGCCCGGTCAGATAGATGCTGACGAGCTTGACGCGATACTGAATACTATATATCACTCTATGGCTGCTTCGCAGCCCGGCGGTACAGAAGCATCGGAAAGCACGGAGGATGCGGATACACAGAAGAGCAATATAGTTCTCATAGGCTTTATGGGAACGGGCAAAACTACGGTAGCGCGCAGGATCGCCGAAAAGACAGGCTATGATATCCGTGAGATGGACGAGCTTATAGAAAAGGATATGGGAATGAGCGTTGCGCGGATATTTCAGGAGCGCGGCGAGCCGTATTTCAGAGATCTCGAAAGCGATATGGCGCAGAGAGTCGCTTCATCTGAAAACGTGGTGATATCATGCGGCGGCGGAACAGTAATGCGCCGTAAAAACGTTGACGCGCTGAGAAGATCAGGCAGGATAATCCTCCTGAGAGCAAAGCCTGAGACTGTGCTTGAGCGCCTAAAAAAGAACGGCGATAAGCGCCCGGTACTCAGCAAGTATCAGAGCAGAGGATACATATCATGGCTTATGAAAAAAAGAAGCGATGCATACATGGGCGCGGCTGACTATATTATAGACGTAGACGGGCGCGCAACAGACGATATAGCCGATGAGATAATCAGCTATATCGGTGTTAAGACTGCGGAAGAACAGGGAAAATAATAATATAATATAATATAATGTGGTTGTGATCAAAAGTATGTTTTCAAATGCATGCTGTTGATTATATGTCCGCGCCGGGCGCGGGTATGTATCAGTTAAGGCAGGAGATTATTTACAGGAGATTTATTATGGAAGAAAAGAAAACTACGATGGTGAGATCGCTGTCGAAATGGAACCTGCTTTCCATTGGTATAGGCGCGGTCATAGGATGGTCATGGGTCATCTACGCAGGCTACTGGAGCGTTACTCCGGGGACCGGTGGCGGTATATTCGCATTCGTTGTGGCGGCGCTGCTGTGCAGCCTTATCGGACTTATCTACGCGGAGCTGACTTCTGCGTTCCCGAAGATCGGCGTTGACGTCAGCATAACCTTCCTGGGGCTGGGGCAGATACCGGCGCTTATAGTCAGCTGGTGCGTCATATTGCTGTGGGTAGGATTTATACTGGTCGAGGCGATAATGTTCCCGATCATACTGGGAAATCTCGGCATAAATATACCTGTGGCGGGCGAGCTTTATACGGTAATGGGCAAGCCGGTCATGCTCACAAATGTTATCATTGCAATTATTTTCAATACATTCTTTGCGTTTATAAATTATCGCGGAGTAAAGCTTTCAGGCTGGATACAGACGGCGGCGGTAGCGATACTCACGATCGCGGCGGTATTTTTCTGCGGGTCGGGCATAACTATGGGTGACGCGGCTAACGCTCAGCCGATATTTACAGATGCTGCAGGTCTGACGACTATAATGCTCATGGTCCCGGGATTTCTGAGCGGCTTCAACGCGGTACCGCAGGCGGTAGAAGAGACGAACATAGCGCCAAAGACGGTAGGCCGCCTTGTTTTAATGACAGTGTGGGGCTCGGCGCTTTTTTATATACTTATAATACTTGGGCTGGCCTTTGCGATGCCTGAATCACAGCGCGCAGGCGACGGACTCGTAGTAGTTCAGGCTGTAGGCATGCTTTTCGGCGGCTCTAAGATCGCAACAGGCTTTGTAACATTCGCATCGCTGCTCGGCATGCTGACTACATGGAATGCAGCGTACATAGCGGGCAGCCGTTTCCTTTACGGCCTCGCCAGAGCAAAGATGATACCTGACAGACTGGCTGTGCTCCACCCTGTTTACGGCACGCCAAAGAACGCTATCATACTCATGTTCATACTCGGCACAGTAGCGCCGTTCCTCGGTACAAATTCAGTTATCTACATTGGAATAATGGACATCAGCTCGTTCGGGCTTATCGTAACATGGCTTTTCGTAACATTCGCGTTCCTTCGTCTCAGAAAGACGATGCCGGATATAAAGAGACCGTACACAGTTCCATGCGGAAACATTATAGGCTGGATATCAGTAGTTTTCTGTATCGCGTACCTCTTTATATACACGCCGTGGGGATCTTCCGGCCTGCTGCCTGTAGAATGGGCGGGGCTCGCAGTTCTCGCAGCCGTAGCGATCATCGTCTACTTCGCGTATAATATCCGCGGTGGCAAGATGGACTATGAAGAGCGCAAGAAGCTGCTTATAGGTGGCGATGAATAGATCAATAATGAATGAATAAAATACAAGTGCGGCCGCCCGGCGGCCAAAAGGAGGACATTCCGATGGATTTTATTAAGAAAGAAATAAAAGATCATATAGCATACATTACTATAAACAGACCGCCTGCAAACGCGATGAACAGGCAGCTTTACGAGGAGCTGGGCGCGGCGTTCAACACGCTTTACGATGAGCTTGACGATGTAAGGATAGCGATACTCACTGCAGAGGGCAGACAGTTCATAGCGGGAAACGATCTTGGCGAGATAGATGAGAGCGGCGTGGCTGATATGGCGTTTCAGGCAAATTATTTCAACAACTGCATACAGGCCATCACAAACAGCCCGGTTCCTGTAATAGGAGCGATAAACGGCGCCGCTGTAGGCGCGGGATTCTGCGTGGCAGCTTCGTGCGATGTGCTCGTTGCTGCAGAGGGAGCGCGTTTCGGGCTGCCCGAGATGAAGGTAGGCGTGCTGGGAGGAATGGCGTTCCTGTCATCGATGGTCCCGCAGAAGCTCGGACGCTACATGACACTCACAGGAGCCCTTATACCTGCTGAAAAGCTGGAAGCTTACGGGTCTGTACACAGCGTAGTGCCTCGCGAAAAGCTGATGGAAGCAGCTGAAAAAATAGCGGAAGAAGCGATGAGCGCGCCGCCGCTCAGCCTGAGAGCATGGAAAAAGTGTGTGAAATATATAGACAGGCTTGATTTTGCGAGCATAGAGCACATAACCGATCTGGCGTTCTTTGATCTGATGGATACAGAAGACTCGCAGGAAGCGGTAAACGCATTTATGGAAAAGCGCAAGCCTCAGTACAAAGGCAGATAAATACAAAGGCAGATAATGCGGAGCAAAGCGTGAAAAGGCTAAAAGGCGGTGAAATATTATAAAATGAAAGATTACACAGCAGAATACGAAAGCAAAAAAATAACTGTAGAGCAGGCGTTATCAAAGATAGAGTCAGATATGAGTGTCTATGTCGGCGTAGACGTTGCGGAGCCGGTCACTATAATGCGCGAGATGCATACTATCGCTGACAGAGTAAAAAACGTGACAGTTAATACTGTTCTCGGACCGGAGGACTATAAGCATCTTCATGAAGAATCGGGAAATATAAGGACGGAAACATTTTTTTACGGACCTTTTACAAGAAGGGCGCACGGAACAGGAAATGTTTCGATCATTCCTTCCAGCATAAGTACGCTTTACCGCGACCGCGCGGCGTTCAGAAAACCGAATATATTTATCGGTCTTGCATCTCCTATGGACAAGCACGGCTTCATGACTATGAGTATGTGCATTTCCCATGAAATGGATGCGCTGGAACAGGCTGATATAGTAATACTCGAAATAAATCCGAATGTACCTGTCGTTTACGGTGACGCTGCCGTGCATATAAAGGATGTTGATTTTATCGTAGAGTCTGACCGCGACCTGCCGCTCGACCCCGTAGCTGCGCCTAATGAGATACAGGAGATAATAGGACATCATATAGCTGACCTGATAGAAGACGGTTCGACTATACAGCTCGGAATAGGCGGCATACCTGACGCTGCCGCGCGTCAGCTCATAAATAAGCATGACCTCGGAGTGCATTCGGAGATGTTCACGCCAAGCATGGTAACATTATATGAGGCAGGCGTTATAACAGGTGCTAAAAAGAACATAGATAAAGGCCAGATGGTCTGCACGCTGCTGACCTCGTCACCGGAAGTATTTGAGTTTGTCGACCATAACCCGGCAGTAAAAATAATGCGCGGAAGCTATGTAAACGACCCGTTCGTTATAATGAAAAACGACAAGATGGTAGCTATAAACTCAGCTCTCCATGTAGATCTGACGGGCCAGATATTTTCTGAAACTATAGGTCACACGCAGTACAGCGGATCGGGCGGAGCAAATGACTTCGCGATGGGAGCGCACCGCTCGCGCGGCGGAAAATCGATAATAGCATTGCCGTCAACAAAGAAGAAGGGAACAGTATCTTCTATACAGCCGCTTGACTTTGAGGGCGGCGTAGTAACAGTGCTGCGCCAGACTGTAGATTATGTAGTGACCGAATACGGCGCAGCCCCGCTCGCAGGCCGCAGCATAAAGGACAGAGTAGAAAACCTGATAGCCATAGCCCATCCTGATTTCAGGGCAGAGCTGCGCGAGCAGGCTAAGAAGCTGGAGCTGTGGTAGCGGCAGCAGTAATGTTTTTGAATATGCGATTCTGCGCCGAAATTGTTAAATAACTTAAAATATTAAATAATTTATAATATGATAAAATGCCGACCCACTGTATCTGCACCACGGGTCGGCATTTTATTGAAATTAAGTTATGATATAGTATCTAGCTTTCAGAATCACGGATACTGTCAATGAATTCCTGAGTACAGTCTGCAATTTTACAGATATCATTATCGCTCAATATGTTTGCATTGATCATCGTTTTTACAATAGTAAGTTTTTCCTGCAATGCTCCGTCCTGAAAGCCAGCGACCTTGCCGTCCTGAAAGCCAGCGGCCTTGCCGTCCTGAAAGCCAGCGGCCTTGCCGTCCTCGAAACCGGCAGCTTTGCCAGCTTCAAAACCGGCGGTCTTGCCGTCTTCAAATCCCATAGCCATGCCACGCTCATAACCATTATTGTATCCGTATTTAAAATTCTCCTGATCGCGCTCACGTAATTTCACAAACTCCACCTCCACATTTCTGTTGTTCTTTACGGCAAGTACACGCGAATGGATCTTTGCTACAAAATCACTGTCAAGATCATCGGCAGTTTCAGTTGTACTGTTAATGAGGTACTTGAAAAACTTATTGATATCCATATCTCCGTTCATGTCCTTTGAATTAGTAAGAACGACAACGCTGCTTTCATCGTTAAGAGAAAGATCGTCAACTTCTATACATTTACGCTCAAAAGTATATTTCTGTTTTGCTCTGTTGAACGGGTCAAAGAGACAGATAAAGATCACAAGAGTTTTTCTGAGCTTATTGTAATCTTCTCCTCTTTCAAGCTGATCAAGATCCATTACGCTTAAATAATAGCGACTTCTTTTACTGATATTATACTCATTCTTTTTCTGCATTTCAACAGAATAGCGTGTTCCAGCCTCGTCATCGGCATACACATCAAGCCTTATACCATGCGCCTCAGGGTCTATTTCCATGACCCTCTGATACTGTACGATAGATACCTTTCTGATAGAAAAATTAAGTATCTTTTCAAGCAGCAGACGGAGTATTTCTTCATCCTGCATAACTTTGCTGAAAAGAAAATCATCGGAAAGATTGAGTTTCTGGTAAGCATCGTGAAAA
>CAVGAH010000110.1:0-6660 GCA_963627215.1 bacterium
TCATCTGCATGCCCGCCCGCTTTTGGGGCGTCTTTTTGAATCAATAAAAATTACAATAAAGTATACTTTTCTGTAATTACAGGACGCCTTCCGTTGCCTACGAAATATACGTAACGCTCCGCGGTGTAGGGAATTTCAACTGCGCTTATCCGTATATTCTTCGGCATTATATGGCGTCTTTTTGTATTTATAGAAATTACAATATATTAATATTCCGTAACCTTCTCAGGCTTATCGCTGATCTTGAGATTTCCGGTCTTAAGCTCGCGTCTTGCAAGCTCTTCCATTATATCGTCCCATGTAACGCCTGTCACAGCCATGAGAACAGTAAGATGGTAGATCAGGTCAGACATCTCATAAACGATTTCCTTCTTATCCGCGTTCTTAGCCGCAATTATCGTTTCTGTTGCTTCTTCTCCAACCTTCTTGAGTATTTTATCTATGCCCTTATCAAAAAGGTAATTGGTGTACGAGCCCTCTTTCGGATTAAGTCTGCGGTCCTCTATGACCTCAGAGACCTGATACAGTACTTCCTGATTTCCCATTTTACATACCTCCTGTCATTTAAGTGTATTATTATATTTTGACCATTTTTTCAGGCTTTGTCAATAGCTGTGAAAATGTATTCAATATATAAAAAATCCCCCGGTACGGAACCAGGGGAATATGGTGTTTTTCTTTTAATGTCGATCGAATGTATACTTTATTTTTTAGGATAAAGCACATCCATGATCCGCGGGAGGCCCATGGCCATCTGGACATCCCGCGAATTAATTATCGAGCGAATTAATTATATTATCCGCAGCGATCTAACGGAGCATTCGCTCCCGGCAGACCCGCCTGCAACAGGGAACGCATATTGCCTTCAACAGGCGCAGCCATGCCGATATATTAATATTTATGTAGCTTTTTATATGAATTGTATTGATTATTTACTCTTTTTAGACATTGCTCTGTAAACAAATGTAAGAGCGAAGCCTACTACTGCGAGTGCGAGAGCGATCAGTATAGGTGTGCTGTAGCTTTCGCTTGCATTGTAGCAGTTAGCCATGATCATAGGTCCGAGAACTCCGGCTACAGAGAATGCTATAAACATTACACCGTAGTTTAAGCTGTTGTTCTTCATACCGAACTGACCTGCTGTAAATCCAGGGAATACGCCCATGTATGCGCCGAAGCAGAAACCAACGAGGCAGATACCGAGGATGAATATTGACTTGCTCGGAGCTGATCCGCCATAGCCTGACATGTAGATCAGACCAAGACCTATAACAGCGAGTACGAGCGCGATAGTCATTGTATTTATAGAACCGATCTTATCTGAGATAAAACCGCACAGTACACGTCCTGCAGCATTGCAGAGCGCAAGTAAAGATACTATAGTAGCCGCAGCCGTAACTTCTACGCCTATCATTCTCTGTGCTACCAGTGAGCACTGTGATATCATCATTAATCCGAAGAATGCGCCGCATACGAGCATGATGAACATTACGTAGAATATAGGATCCTTTATCATACCCTTCCAGTCCTTATCAACAGCTGCAGGAGCTCCCTGACCCGCTGCAGGAGCAGGTGGAGTCCATCCTTCAGGAACGAAGCCTGCAGGGCACTGCTTCATGATGAATGCGCCTACGATGATAACTACCAGATATATGATACCTAATACCTTAAATGATGAAGCAACTCCCATAGAAGCGACCATCTTCTGTGCTACAGGAGCAAGTATTACTGAACCGAGTCCGTAAGATGCTGTAGTAAGTCCGCCTACCATACCCTTCTTGTCCGGGAAGAACTTTACAGTGTTGCCGATAGTACAGCTGTAAATAAATCCCATACCAAGACCGAGTACAAGACCGTAAAATATAACGAGCATCGTAAGGCTTGTAGAGAAGCCTGTCAGGAATGCGCCGCCGCCAAACATTACGCCGCCTATAACTACTACCCACTTAGGACCCATAGCATCGTTGAGCTTACCGCCTGTGATCATTGTGATAAAACCTACTGCATTACAAACTGTAAACGCGAGTGCTGCACTCGGAACGCCAAGTCTTTCAGCCCATGGACCTGCAAATACGCTCCATGCGTAACCTGTACCGATGATCAGATTGATAACACAGGCCGCAACCAAGGTGGCCCATCTTTTCTTTGTCAGATTCAAGTTATCACTCATTTTAACTCTCCTTTTCATATAACTGTGCATCAATAATGATGCTTGAAAAAAGCGTGCTTTGAAAAAACACATGTCAAACCGACGATATGTATTATCAAAAGCATTGTTTATGCATCTGAACAAATAAACAAACTATTTAATTGTAAAGGTGCTGCGATCAGTCAGCAGTGCTTATTGGCCATACGCTCCTTCCTGATTACATGGTCATTATAATACTTTGTGTAGCAATTTTCTATTGTACTTATGTATATTGTTTGTATACTTGTAATTTATACTCTACTTTATGTATTACCAAACAAAGAATTGCAAAAAAACAAAAGAATGCCGCACTAAGATAATATTCATTACCTCAGCACGGCATTCCTTTTAGTTTTTATGAGATTATTTAATCAGATTTTCAAGACTTTTTAAGTCAATTACTTAGCCTTGCTCATTGCTCTGTATACGAAGCTCATTACGATACCTACAGCTGCGAGAACTATAGCAGCAATGTAAGCTGAAGTATATGAAGTTCCGAATGCGAGCAGGATCTTAGGACCGATGATACCAGCTAATGCGAAGCCGATGAACATGATACCATAGTTAACGCCGTTGTTCTTAGGACCGAACTGACCAGCGCAGAAACCAGGATAAACGCCCATGAATGCACCGAATGCAAGACCTACGAGAGCAACGCCTGTTCTGAACATTCCGAGTGAACCGTTTTCGTTACCTACCATGATGAGGATAACGAAACCAACGATACCAACTACGAGCATAATAGCGATAGTGTTTATACGACCGATCTTATCTGATAACCAACCGCAGCCTACACGACCTAAAGCGTTGAAGAGCGCGAGAAGTGTAACTGTAGTAGCAGCAGCTCCTACTTCTACACCGCATACGTTTGTTACAACGGCACGGCAGTTAGAGATCATCATAAGACCCATGCAAGCGCCTGTCATCATCATGATCATCATAACCCAGAAGATAGGGTCTGCAAGCATCTGCTTCCAGTTCTTTGATTCAGGAGCCTTAGCGCCAGCTGCTGGAGCAGGTGGTGTCCATCCTTCAGGAACGAAGCCTACAGGAGCCTTCTTGATCAGGAATGCGCCTACGCAGATAACTACGAGGTAGATGATACCTAATACCTTGAAAGTACCGAGTACTGTATCTTCATTTACGATACCCTTTATGATGAGCGGAAGGATAACTGAACCTAAACCATATGTAGCAGTAGTAAGACCACCTACGAGACCGGCCTTATCAGGGAAGAACTTGATAGAGTTACCGATAGTGCAGCCGTAAACGAAGCCCATACCGAGACCCATGATAACACCGTAGCCGATAACTACCATCAGAGGTGAAGAAGCGCAGCCTGCGATGAATACACCGCCGCCGAACAGGATACCGCCGATGAAGATAGACCACTTAGGACCGATAGTATCGTTCATGTAACCACCGATGATCATAGGGATAGGTCCGATAGAGTTAGCTAATGTGAATGCCCATGTTAAAGTACCCATTGCTTCGCCACCGAAGTGTACGTTAAGTGGGCTGGCAAACATTGACCATGCGTATCCTGTACCGATCATTACGTTAATAACGCAAGCAGCAAACAGGATAGTCCATCTTTTCTTTGTAAGATTCTGAGTATCACTCATTTTGAAACTCTCCTTTTCTTAAGAACACTGCATCTTAAAAATGCATATAATAGCATGCCCGGCTTATACCGGACGTTATTAAGTGTACCTTTAAAAAAGAACAGATCTCACTCAATTTCTTAAATTTTCTCTATTCAGTTTTAAAAGGTACTTGTTGAGGAATACACCGTAGCCCTTGATAATCATGTGTATCTCTCAACTACAATTGGGATTATAATATAAAAATATCCATTTGTATAGTATACTAAAGTATATTTATATGTGCACTAACAATATTCGCAACAATTAATATTACGCTTATCATTTAAATTTCAACGTTTTTGACAAATTAGTACGTACGAAAAAAATATTTGTCAGACAATATTATTTATGCAAAATAATATGTTGTATCTACTTTAATACATGAATCAGTATTAATAAAATGCCGGCATCGAGCGCCTTGCGCTCCCGAAACATACTTTTTCCGGCTGCGCTGGCATAACAACTGCAGCCGGCGTGGGTCCGCCGGGCGGACGCATTATGGGCGCGCGCAGCGCATTTACACAAAAATACCGCGCTGCTTTTACGGCAGCGCGGCTTTATTCTACATTATAGAGTTAATTTTTTATGTATTATTGATTGAGTTTTTTCAAAAGTGACGTTCTGTTGCTCACGCCGAGTCGCGCGTATATGTTGGAAAGGCTCTTTTTTACCGTGATCTCCGCGAGATTCAGTTCCCTTGCTATTTCAATATTCGTCTTGCCGTCGGCAACCAGAAGCGCTATCTCTCGCTCACGCTTGGTGAGCAGATCGAGCGGCGATGAATCCTCTTCACGGACTATTACGTTCAGCGTTTTTTCATATTTCTTGTACAGAGCTTTGCAGTTTTCTATAAATTCCTGCTGCTGCGGCGCATAGTCTGTCTTTTTCCAGACATTTGCCAGTTCCTTGCCGTTTACCACGAAAGGTGTCACTAAACCGTCAAGATAAGCTGCTTCCACTGCGTCTCTGAGATGCTCCGCCGCCTCGGCTTTCATATCCAGCCTGTCGCATGATATCGCTGCGTATATTTCCAGGTAAATAATAGATATCAGATTCTGATATGATCTGGCGTCCTGCATCATTATGCCGTATGAACCCATATACTTGGTATAAGCTTCACGGTCAAGGCATATCCGACCGTATACGATAGCATAAAATGGCTTGAGCGGCGTATATATATGCATGTCTGCCGGGTTGCCGTCTATTATCCACTGCTCGACCAGCCTTAGCTGGTTGTAATACGAGTACATAAACGCTATGCACAGGTCAGCCGTCTGCTTGTAAAGCTCATGACCGCTGTTGTCGGCTATCATTCGTATCTGCTTAAAAAGCTCAAAACCCTTGTCAGGATTGCCTTTATACATCACTACCCGTGTACGCAGGAAGAGTGCGCTTATCTGCATGCCGATGTGATTATACTTGCGCGCTACATTGTATGCCTTGTATGACAAGATCTCAGCTTTATCATTGTGCTCTCTGTACATTTCGACCTCGCCCTCGAGCAGATACTCAAAACCGCGGCTGTTGTTGCCAGTCAGCTTGTAATACAGATCCCTCGATTCATACATTCTCTTTACGAGATCGTCAAGCCCGCCTCTTTCCTTAAAGAACATAAATAATACTGACGGCGATCCGAACGCTGTCGGTTCTCCCGGACTGATTATCGCAGACGGCCTCTTCAGCAGCTTCGCCGCATTCTGACAGTGCTGGTTCATCTTGTTTACATCATTATATGCGAGGAAGAATCTCAGCATTTCCAGTTCTCCGGTGAGTTCATCGTGCTCCTTGAACGAAAGATTGCTGTTTTCTATATAATCTTCTATCTCGTGCATTACCTGATCAAGCAGTTCAGGTTCATCCATCAGGAAGAACTGTTTTGCGAATATCATATTTGCTATCGGATGCGCCCGGCGCATATCAGGTGAACATGCATTAAACGCATTAAGCATTCCTGACCTGTTAAGCTCAGACATTCCTTCACCCTTGTCGCGTTCGAACGATTTCAGCATATCCTCAAAGTTTCCGCTCTTGTAATAGCATAGTGTTGCCTGGAAAAATCTTCCGTTAAGATAATACCAGTCTGCGGCATGTCTGTAGACTTCTTTTCTGTATCTTATGTCCTTTTGCGAAAGTCTGAACTGAAGATACTCAGCAAAAAATTTCTGTATACGGTAATTTCTATATTTTTCGTCAAATTTTACAAATTCATTTGCATCTACAAGCTCATTAAGCAGGTCTACCGGGTCATCCTTTCGGCGCACAAATCGAGCCTGTTCCTTTGTAAATTTATCAAATATACAGACTCTCAGCAGAAAGTCTATCTTATCATCGTCAAAATGATTGTAAAGCGAATTTTCAAACAAGTGAAATATCGTCGGCGGTACAGAAAGGTCGTTATCATTTACGAATGACTGCATAGCCATACTAATCGCTGTTATCCAGCCTTCTGTTTTAAGATACAGGCGCCTGTTCTGCGTTATTGATATAGGTGCATTGCACTCATCAAAAAACTCCTTGCATTCATTTTCTGTAAGCGTAAAATCACGATCATTGAATGCAAGCAGAAGCTTCTTTATTATCAGCTCATCGCGGTTATTTTTAAACTTGTCTCTCCCTATAAGCACTATGTGCAGCTTTGGATTACATTCACGGGCTATTATCTCAAACAGCAGATTCAGTTCGTCAGTCATTGCCTTGTAATAGTCATCTATGATCCAGTATACGTCTTCTTTCAGATCGATGTTTCCTATTATTCCGGCTACATTTACCGCTCCTACCGATGTTTCAGGATATCCTGCGTCAGAAACCCTTTGCGCACTTTCCTGA
>CAVGAH010000111.1:0-6559 GCA_963627215.1 bacterium
GAGTCCTTACTTATATGGGTCATACGGACCGCATCGCCATCGGTGACTGCGGTCTTCCGATACCTGATACGACAGAGCGCATAGATCTTGCGCTCCGTTTCGGCGTGCCTTCTTTTATGGAGGTGCTTGAGACGGTCGGCGCTGATATGGCTGTTGAAAAGATCATCCTCGCTGAGGAGATAAAGGAACAGAATCCTGAGGTGCTCAGTCAGATACTCACTTATTTTAAAAAAACTGACAGACCGTGCGATGTCGAGTATGTTTCTCACGCCGAACTCAAGAAGCTGACAGAGGACTGCAAAGCGGTTATACGCAGCGGCGAGACCACGCCTTACGCGAATATCATCCTTCAGTCTGCCTGCATCTTCGGATAGTCACGTGTTCGGAAAGGGCATCATGAAGTCCTTCGGAACGAACCAGGTGCTTAATAACGCCGGATTTTTTCTGAGGGACGGTGAGGTGCATGCCCTTATGGGAGAAAACGGCGCCGGAAAGTCTACGCTTATGAAGATCCTTACCGGCGTTTATACGAAGGACGGCGGCGTTGTAAAGGTGGACGGGCAGGAGGTTCACTACAACGATCCTCAGGAGGCTGAGGCTGCTGGTATCGTATTCATATATCAGGAGCTCAACGTTATGTTCGACCTTACTGTAGAAGAAAACCTCTTCATGGGCAAGGAGATAACTAAGGGCTTCGGCATATGTGACAAAAAAGCCATGCGTGCAAAGGCAAAGGAGATCCTTGATCGCATGGGAGTCAGGATACCTGTTGATACAGTAATGTCAGACCTTTCTGTAGGTCAGCAGCAGATGATAGAGATATGCAAGGCGCTGCTCGTTGACGCGAAGGTAATAATAATGGACGAGCCGACTGCGGCTCTTACGCAGAGCGAGACGGCTGCGCTTTTCGAGGTAATAGAAAACCTGAGAAGGCGCGGAGTTTCTATCGTATATATCTCTCACCGAATGGAAGAGATATTTGAGCTGTGCGACCGTATAACGGTCCTCAGAGACGGTCAGTATATCGACACGTGCGAGATAAAGGATATAACGATGGACGACGTCGTTAAGATGATGATCGGGCGTGAGATAGGCGAGCGTTATCCTTCGAGAAACCACAGCATCGGCAAGACTGTATTTGAGGTAAAGGGTCTTTCGAGAAAGGGCGCTTTCAGCGATGTTTCGTTTACTGTGGGCGCAGGTGAGGTTCTCGGCGTTTCAGGTCTTATGGGTGCGGGACGCACGGAGATCATGCAGGCTATATTCGGGTATCTTCCTGCTGACAGCGGAGAGATATTAATAGACGGGCAGCCGGTAAAGATAAAGAATCCTATGGACGCTATGAAGGCGGGTATTGGATTTATAACTGAGGACAGAAAGGTCGAGGGACTTATGCTCGACAAGACTATCCGCGAAAATATTGCCCTGGCAAACCTCGGAGTTATTTCCGGAAGCGGCGTTATATCAAAGTCAAAAGAAAAGTCGCTCATAAGCAAGGGCATAGAGGAATTCAAGATACGCTGCTTCGGCACTGAGCACGAGTGCGGAAATCTGAGCGGCGGCAACCAGCAGAAGGTCGTACTCGCAAAGTGGATATACACTGAGCCTAAGATCCTGATACTGGACGAGCCTACTCGCGGCGTGGATATCGGCGCTAAAAAAGAGATTTATAATGTAATAAATGATATGGCAAGAAAAGGTGTCGCAATAATCATGGTCTCATCAGAACTTCCTGAGATCCTGGGCATGAGCGACCGCGTAATGGTAGTTCGCGAGGGTGATGTGAGAGGCATCTTGGATATAGAAAATGCAAGTCAGGAGAGCATAATGACCCTGGCTACGGGAGGTACTTTATAAATGAGTTTGAAAGACAAAAAATCAGGATTAAATGTCCTGCAGGATTTCGGTGCGCTCATAGCGCTCATAGTCCTTGTAGTCGGCATCAGTATATTCAGCCCTGAATTCCGTCAGCCGACGAATTTACTTTCGCTGCTCAGACAGTCATCTATAAACGGTCTGATCGCGTTCGGCATGACAGGCGTTATACTCACGGGCGGCATCGACCTTTCTGTAGGTTCTGTACTTGCGCTGAGCACTGCGTTTTGCGCAGGCATGATAGTAGCGGGTATCCCTGTTCCGATCGCTATGCTTGCGGCTCTGCTCATAGGTGTGATATTCGGCGTTGTCAGCGGATTCCTCGTTACTAAGGGACGTCTGCAGCCGTTCATCGCTACGTTAATTACTATGACGGTATACCGCGGCGTTACTATGATATACACTGAGGGTAAGCCTATCTCAGGTCTCGGAAGCTCAGCATTCCTCAAGTTCATCGGTAAGGGCGCGGTGCTCGGCATTCCGTTCCCTGTAATAATACTTGCTGTAGTATTTGCAGTATTCTACTTCGTTCTGAATAAGACTACATTCGGAAGAAGGATATACGCTACAGGCTCAAACGCAGAGTGTGCAAAGCTCGCAGGTGTAAATATAAACAAGACTAAGCTCATAGCTTACGGTGTGTCAGGCCTCATGTCAGCGATGGCGGGCCTCATACTCCTCTCAAGACTCAGCTCTGCACAGCCTACGCTCGGTTCGGGCTACGAGCTCGACGCTATCGCTGCTGTAGCGCTCGGCGGCACGAGCATGAACGGCGGACGCGGTAAGATAACAGGAACGCTGTTCGGCGTACTTATCATCGCCGTACTGAGCAACGGTATGAATATCTTAGGTATATCCTCTTACTATCAGGACGTCGTTAAGGGTATCGTTATCCTTCTCGCCGTATTATCTGACAGAAAGAGATAAAAATATACAAATTTAAAAATATTTGGAATTCAAAGGAGAAATGTAAAAGAATGAAAAAGAAGATCTTAGCTGTAGTAATGGCAGCTGCAATGGTATTTGGCATGACAGCATGCGGCGGCGCGTCAAATGACGCAGGCTCTGCTGCAGGCGGTGAAGCTGCAGGCTCAGGCGCTATCGGTCTCGCAGTATCTACTCAGAACAACCCGTTCTTCGTAACACTCGTTGAAGGCGCTCAGGCTGCTGCAGACGCTGCAGGCGTAGAGCTCGTAGTTACAGATGCAGGTGACGATGCTGCAAAGCAGACAAACGACGTTGACGACCTCATCTCAAAGAACGTTTCAGTACTTATCGTAAACCCTGTTGACTCTGACGCTATCGCTCCTGCAGTAGAGGACGCTATCGCAGCAGGCATTAAAGTTATCGCAGTTGACCGCGCAGTAAACGGTGTTGACGTTGACTGCCAGATCGCTTCAGACAACGTAAAGGGCGCAGAAATGGCAACTGAATACCTCAAGTCTGTAATCGGCGACGGCGCAAAGGTAGCTGAGCTCCAGGGTACTACAGGCGCTTCTGCGACTATCGACAGAGGACAGGGCTTCCATAACATCGCTGACGGCAGTCTCGACGTAGTTGCAAGCCAGACAGCTTCATTCGACAGAGCTGAAGGCCTTACTGTAATGGAAAACATCATCCAGTCTAACGGCGACCTCCAGGGCGTATTCGCTCACAACGACGAAATGGCTCTCGGCGCTATCGAAGCTATCGAAGCATCAGGCAAGGACATCAAGATCGTAGGCTTTGACGCTACAGACGACGGCGTTGCAGCTGTAAAGGCAGGCAAGATGGCAGCTACAGTTGCTCAGCAGCCTGACAAGATGGGTTCTACGGCAGTAGAAACAGCTATCAAGCTCATAAACGGCGAAACAGTTGAAAAGTCTATCCCTGTAGAAGTAACACTCGTAACTGAGTAAGTCTTCAGATCGGGACACGACGGCATCACAGCCAAAACTACATAAAGCATAAAACAAAACGCATACAAGCGGCTTCGGAGGATGAATTTCCTTACGGAGCCGCTGTTTTTTATGTCTTATGCTCTTACGCGCTTACACGAGCACGCGCGCCGCGTCTGAATATCGTTCTGAATATAAGGCGCACGAGCGGGCCTGCGAAAAATACCTGCAGGCACAGCGCCATCGGGAAGCAAGCGACAGCGAGCTGTATCCAGCTTACGAACCAGTTGGGCGTGAAGCCGTTGTGTATGAATGTCGCAATGAGCGTTATAGCTGGTACTGTCAGGCATACGGTAAAGCACTGGATAGACAGGATGATGAATATAGGCTTGTCCGCGCCCGGCGTCACTATGCGGAACGCGAGCCTCTGAGCGAGCTTTGTGATGACAAAGAATATCATGCAGAGGACTATGATGTACTCAAGCCACATCTCATGCAGCGCCGTAACGAAAGTCGCGCCGTTCAGCCCGCCCGACTCCAGCGCCAGAGTGTAAGTCGTCATAGAAAAGACCATGAAAAATACCATGATCACAGAAAAAATAAAGCTTTCGAATTTTGTTTCAGGCATAATAAGCCACCTCCGTTTTGATTAATAAATGAATAAATAAATAAATAATTTACAAGATGCAGCCGTCACCGGCTGAGCTGCGGTCGCGTACAATGAGAAGGCGCGACCGCCCGGCATGTCCCGCCGCTGCGCGGTCAGAACGGATAAAAGCATACAAAACAAAAAACGACATTGAATATTACCTGAACCATCAGACACAGGTCCAAGCGATATTTAATGTCGTTTTGCTTTTCAATATTATGTTATGCCCAGCCGGTGACGGCTGTATGAATCGTATTTTAGCATTTATTGCGGCGATTTGTAAACAGGAAAATTTTAAAAATTTTGTAATCGGTTGATTTTTGTATAAGGATGTAGCATAATGTTATTGACATATGTCAATAACTAATTGCGGACGATATGCCCGCAATGAAATAGTATGTGACTAAAGGAGAAAAATAATGAGAATAGCAGTAACTTATGAAAACGGAAATATCTTTCAGCATTTCGGACGCACAGAGCAGTTCAAGGTCTACGATGCAGAGGACGGAAAGGTAGTCAGCGAGCAGGTCATCGGAAACGACGGCTACAGCCACGGCGCGCTCGCGGGATTTCTCGCCAGCAGAAACGTTGATGTGCTGATCTGCGGCGGAATAGGCGGGGGAGCAAAGAACGCTCTTGCAGAGGCAGGTATAGAGATATACGGCGGTGTTACAGGCAGTGCAGACGAAGCAGTTGCAGCGCTTCTCGCAGGTACGCTTGGATTTGACCCTGAAGCGCGCTGCGAGGAGCATGAGCATGCACATGGGGAAGGGCATAGCTGTCATTAACTTAGTCAGATATAGTTTAAGTATTAATAAAACTGTCGGGAGTCTCAGAATCTATGGATTTGATGTTTCTGACAGTTTTTTATATGTATATAGAGTGCGTTTTTGTAAGTAGTATAAATTAAATCTGGGTAAAAAAATATACCTTAAATATCCCATAATGCTTGTTATAGAACATATTTTCTGATAGAATAAACAAAAATACGAAGAGGATATAAATTAAGGAGCATTTACATATGTCAAAACAGATTCACGTCAGGCTCGATGAGGCTGTATATGAAACACTTACAGAATATAATGCTGAAATGAATTCCACAATGCAGGATTCGATTGCAAATGCTGTAAAATTATTTCTTAAAAGTAAATACAGTGAAAAAATGAAACCTGATGCAGGTTTTAAATTTATTGATTTGTTTGCCGGGATAGGTGGTATGCGAATTGCATATGAATGTGCAGGCGGTCACTGCGTCTATTCAAATGAATGGAATAAGTACAGTCAGAAAACATATTTTGCGAATTTCGGAGAACAGCCGGATGATGATATTACTAAGGTAGATGAGAATAGTATACCAGATCATGATATACTCCTGGCAGGTTTTCCGTGTCAGCCATTTTCAATTGCCGGAGTTTCCAAAAAACAGAGTCTGGGAAGGGCAACGGGATTTGAAGATAAAACACAGGGTACGCTTTTTTTTGATGTATGCAGAATAATAAAGGCTAAGAGACCAAAAGCTTTTATGCTGGAAAATGTAAAAAATCTGTGCAGTCATGATAAAGGCAGGACTTTTCAGGTAATAAAGGAATCTCTGGATGAACTTGATTATGAAATATTTTATCAGGTGCTGGATGGTCAGAATTTTGTGCCACAGCACAGGGAACGTATTATCATAGTAGGCTTTGACCGCAGACGTTATGGTAAGGATATGGATTTTTCTTTTGATGATATACGGCCTGTAATTCACAAACCTAAGATTAAGGACATTCTTGACCCTGAAGTTGAAGATAAATATACTCTTTCAGATAAACTATGGACATATCTGCAAAATTATGCAGCTAAACATAAAGCTGCAGGTAATGGGTTTGGATATGGAATAGCTGATCCAGAAGGCGTATCAAGGACTTTGAGTGCCAGGTACTATAAAGATGGTTCAGAGATACTTATTGCTCAGAAAGGAAAAAACCCAAGAAGGCTTACACCTCGTGAATGTGCAAGACTGCAGGGATTTCCAGAAGATTTTAAAATTACTGTATCTGATACACAGGCATATAAACAGTTTGGCAATTCTGTAGTAGTTCCTCTTATAACAGAGGTCGCAAGACTGGTTGCTGAAAAAATGTCAGATTTGGATGAAAAGAATAATACGGGCAAAGGT
>CAVGAH010000112.1:0-6443 GCA_963627215.1 bacterium
TTGCAATTATTTTGGAATATATCTCCTGAATATCCTGTTATGACGCTCATTTTGATGTCTTTCACTTGATGAATATTCATATATAGCCGGCAATATTCCATGCTATGCACTTGCTGTAACAAGGCTTTTATTCATCCTGCATATCATGTCCTTCAGCACAAGCTGACTGCTGTTTGAAAGGCTGTCACACACGACCTCGTCAAGGTCTTCTATCAGATCGGTTATACGCTGCACCTTTTCAAGACCCCTTACAGTAATAAATACATTCGATACGCGTCTGTCCTTCACGGACAGGCTGCGCGTTATATATCCTTTTTTCTCAAGCAGATGAAGCATTTTCGTCAGCGTAGCAGGATCCTTGTCCAGACGTTTAGCGATATCCTTCTGACTTATCCCGTCATTAAAAGTAAGACTGTTCAGCACCTCAAACTGCTCAAATGTTACATCTTCTTCATTTATAACGGCATTTATTTTTCTTCTCAGATTCTTCTTTAACTGATATATCATAAATACAATATGATTATCCGTATTGCACATTTTAATTTCCACCTCACAAATATCTAAGGCGCCGGGCGCCTGCTGTTCATATATCGTTATCAGTAAATTCTTGTATTAACAAACTTCATTTATTTAATTCGATCGGATTCGAAAAATACTGCCAGAAAAACTCTGACAGTATTCTCGAATTTATCACTATATACTATTTATTTTAGGGGTGCCTAATGACATGCTTATGGCTTCTGAGCTTAGAGCCAGCCCGTATAAGGCTTCTGAGTAACGCTCATCTTCATAAACTTTATCATTGAAATAAAGTCAAATACAGGTCTCTGTGTAGCTGCCTGTATCGCATATGAATACGGTGGCAGGTCTGAGCATTCAAGCAGGAATGCCCCTATTTCATCATCTTCATTCATTATCTCCATTGCCTTGCCGACAACTTCATCTCTTACACCGTTGTTATTAAAATAGCCTCTGTAAGTCAGTATGCATGAAAATTCAGGTTCATGATAAAGATCCCTGATGATAAGGCGATCTGTATTTTCTACGCCGCAGCTCTTAAACAATGCTGGCGTAAGCGCTCCCGCATTTGCCGTAAGCACGCCGATCTTCTGATTCGGTTTTATCATAGTCTGTATCCATGGGATCATTACAAGCGGAGATAAAGCTACAGGTATATCAAGAGCAGCAGATACCTTTTCCTGGAAATTACCGAAGAAGCCGCATCCTGAGCTCAGCGCTCTTATGCCTTCCTTCTGGATAAGATACTGACCCATTTCAATAATATCATCTGCTATCGTAGGGTCGCCTGCAAACACCCTTTCCTGTGACATATTTGGGATAGTTCTGAGTATAACAGGAAAATCATATGTTGACGCATTATTTACATTTCCCGGTACCATAGGATAATTTGTATCATCTATATATACGATACCTACAGGGAATCCCGCAACCATCTGCTGATAATTCATCTGAACATTACCGCTGTCATTGATCGGATCGAAAAATCCGAATTTCTTAAATTCACTAATCTGCGATTTCGCCATTTGGAACCATTCCTTTCTTTTCTTCAGCAGTTTTTCCTTCTGCCGCCATCTTATATTTTCTTGCTTTTCTGAACATAGACATACTTGAATAAAGAACAACAGCTATTACTACCCACTGGAGCGTCGATATCGGCATACTCTTTACTACAAATACTGCTACGCCTACTCCGATCACGCCGCCCACAGCAAGACCCATTACGGCAGTTCTGTCTATAAGTCCCTGCTTAAGGCTCATAAGTCCGGTAGTTGAAGATGCGATAGCTCCTGTACACATCATCAGAGGGAATGAAACAAGCGGGCTCATTCCGAGAAAGTATATTATGCACATACTCGGAGCATAGCTTCCGACACCAAAGCACAAACCTATACCGAGCAGAAAGTTAGATACGCAGGCTATTACCAGCTTGATACCAGCCAGCCCTGTAAGGTCGCCGCCTGCAGGGATTATTCCGAGCTTGCCCGCAAGCATCATGCATGCAGCTATAAGTAACCCTATCGCCATACCCTTTGTAACTACGCTCTGTGATACCATTTTTACTATCCTGTTTCCGACGATCGAACCTATAACTCCGCATGCAACAAACGGAAGCAATGTAGAAAACTCAACTTTGACAGTAGTCGTAAACATAAATGCTTCAAATATTACAGGAATAGCTACGCCTACATTTAATGTTCCAGGTATTTTCTTGTCCTCTACAAGATTAAATACTCCATACGCAGCGACCGTCGTTGCGAAATTTCCGATTCCCAGCGCGTCAAAGAAATTTACCACTATACCTATAACAAAGTGCAGCGCCTTATTTTTCATAGTCACATACTTTTCTTTATTCTTTATATAATCAGAAAATATGATCACCGCCAGAAATATGGCGTAAGCGCCGAGTATTATCTGTATCGCCCTTAATATCATTAATCAAGATCCTCCGTGCAGGCCTGCATAGCTTCCATTACAGCGTTTCTGAAGCCGAATGCTTCAAGTCTCTTTACCATTTCTATAGTGATTCCTCCAGGAGTGCATACCTGGTTCTGGAGTTCAGCCGGATGTCTGCCTGATTTGAGTACCATCTCTGCGCTGCCCTTTACTGCCTGCGCGCTGAACTTTACAGCCTGTTCCCATGTGAATCCTTCTCTCGCAGCGCCGTTTGCCATAGCGTCTATGAGCATGAATATCATAGCAGGAGAGCTTCCTGTTACAGGGATTATGCCATTGAGCTTGCTTTCATCCATACGCTCAGCGATACCGAAACCGCCTACGAGCTTCATGAGCATGGCTACTTCATCGTCATTTACGTTGTTGTCAGCAACTACAGCAGTAACAGCAGTACCTACAGTAGCGCATGTATTAGGCATAGTTCTGATGAGCTTTACGTCGTCGCCTACGTGAGCGTGTACCTCAGCCATAGTAACGCCTGCTGCGATAGTCCAGATAATAGTACCGTTTTCTCTTACAGTATCCTTTATCTCATCAAGTACTGCAGGATATAACTCAGGCTGGATAGCGATGAGCAGAACGTCCTGCTTTGCAGCCAGTAAATTATCGTCAGTAACGTTTACTCCGAGATTCTTCTTAGCGCGTTCTCTGCTTCCTTCAAACTTATCTGCAACAGTGATATCTGCTTTGTCAAGCAGGTTATTGTTGAGGATTCCCTCTAAAATAGCGCTTGCGATAAGTCCGCATCCGATTACTCCTAATTTCATTTTAAAACTCCTTTCAATTAAATCAAATAGATTCTGCAAATAGATTACTTTAAATAAATTTTTATGCTTAACATGCGTCACCGCATGAGCTTAACCTTCTAAGAAGAGCGGGACACCGCCTTCTCCGCCGGTGACGGCGGCATCCCTGTATATTCATTACTTAATTACTTAATTGCTTTATTAATTACTAAACCTGATACCATTTATCAGTATGTCACAGCCGGGATCATAGCATGCAAGACACGATGCAAGGCTCTGCATTTCCTCAGCCGACGGTGTGCCTACATCAGCCAGCTGATATTCCTTCCCGAGCTTTTTATAAGTATCTACTCCAAGTCGGTGATACGGAAGCAGCTCGATGTCAGTTACATGATCCAGATTTCTGAGGAACTCGGCCGTAAGGCGCATGTTTTCCTGTGTCATATTTATCGTAGGTATACACGGCATCCTGACATGTATCTTACCTTTGAAGGAATCGCTCATCTTTTTGATGTTTTCCTTTATGCATACATTGCTCACGCCTGTATACTTTCTGTGAAGCTCGTCATCCGCTATTTTGAAATCTACAAATACAGTGTCAAGGTACGGCAGAAGCTTTTCGAGAGCTTCATATGAACCGAAAAGACTTGATTCTATAGCCGTATTCAGTCCGTCATCCTTGCATCCTGCCAGTATATCTCTTACAAAATCTGACTGGAGCATTACTTCGCCGCCGCTTACAGTAACGCCGCCTCCCGAATGGAAGAAAAACACCTCGTCCTTTCTTATCTCCTTGAGAATGCTTTCAGGTGTAGCATCATAGCCGTAATCCATCATGCATTCTACAGACTGAGATTCAGGCGTCGAGCACCATACGCATCTCAGCGGACAGCCCTTTACAAACACAACAGTTCTCAGACCTTCTCCGTCATGTATAGATGCTTTTTCTATTCTGAGCACTTTGCCTCTGCATGCTCCCATAAAGACCTCCCCAGAAACTTAATTTTTTAAATATTTATGAAGCGCATCCGCATGCCATGAAGCTGCTCTGTGATGTTCTCGCTATGATTTCATCCTGAACGTCACGTCCCAGCTCAGTAAAGTAAGCCGTATATCCCGCTACTCTTACGAGAAGTCCTCTGTAGTCCTCAGGCTTCTTCTGAGCGTTGAGAAGTGTTTCTCTGTCTATTACATTAAACTGTACGTGATACACTCCGAGAGTGCAGAGACTCTTGAGAAGCGACATAAGCTGCTGGATACCGTTTTCTGACTTGACCATATCAGGCTCAAGCTTCATGTTGAGAAGCGTGCCCTGAGTATATCTTGCATGTGGTATGCTTGCTGCTGATTTCAAAACAGCTGAAGGACCGTTTACGTCAGTACCGCCGTTAGGGCTGATACCGTCTGCGAGTGGAGTCCATGCTTTTCTGCCTGATGGAAGAGCGCCTACGTCCTGACCGAATGGAGTATTTCCTGATACAGGCAGTATTCCCGGTGTCATCTGACCGAACTTGCTGTGATACTTTTCTATTTCATCAGCGATGAATGTCAGCATATGGCTTGTAATTTCATTTACTTCCTCGTCATCATTACCGTACTTTTCAGCCTTCTGACAAAGCTCGCGTATTTCTTCATATCCTTCAAAGTCAGCATCGAGAGCCTTTATCATATCTTCCATGCTCACGAGCTTCTTTTCGTAAACGAGCTCTCTTATAGCCTCCATGCTGTTTATGAGGTCGGCAACTCCGATAAGGATTATGCCGTTTCCTGCGTTATATTTAGCTCCGCCCCATGCGTAGTCAGAAGCGTTCTTTACACATTCGCGGAATGAAAGCGAAAGCGCCGGAACTACTCTGTTCATGCAGATGTCATCTATTACGTGACTTCCCTTTACGCATGCTCTTACAGAAAATCTGAGCTGTTCTTTTACAGCGTTTTCAAAGTCTTCATATGTCTTAAAGCTGCAAGGATCACCCGTTTCTACAGCTATCTTCTTTCCTGTCTTTCTGTTTACACCGTTAAGGAGTGCAAATTCTATGATACCTCCGAGGTTGATATCAGCAAAAGCCGAGTAATGTCTGATCCTTCCCTCAAGGTTTGTTTCAACGCAGCCCGCAGGGTTCCAGTCAAACGCTTCCTTAAGAGGAATGCCCTTGTTCATCAGCATCCTGATACCTACATCATCATTGTGGAATGCAGGGAATCCTGTTCCGAGGCTTATTACTTCCGCTACCTTTTTAAGGAACTTATTAGGGTTCTTTGCCATGCTGTATCTTACTGTGAGATTAGGCTGGTAAAGCTGAACATCCTGTGTTGCCTGAAGCATCATATATGAAACATCGTTTACAGCGTCATTTCCTTCAGCGTCTATGCCACCGCAGCAGAGTGTCTGGAACATCGGATAGCCCGCAGAATACCTTGCTGTTGTTGCATCCTGGAATACGCATGGCTCAGAGAATTTTACCCAGAGGCATTCGAGAAGCTCCTGACCTTCATCTTCTGTTATCACACCGTTTTCGATATCTGACTTGTAATATGGATAAAGGAACTGATCCATTCTGCCCGGATTGTAAGCCGCTGCATTCTGTTCCATAAATATTGCCAGATGATAGAAATAGAATGACTGTATAGCCTCCATAAACGTCCTCGCAGGATATCTCGGAACTCTGTGGCATGTTTCAGCTATCTTTAAAAGCTCAGCCTTTCTCTCAGCATCCTTTTCTTCAGCCGCAAGCCTCTCAGCCTCATCACCGTAACGGTCTGCCATTATGCATATGCCCTCTGCCGATATCATTAATGCCTGCAGGTAATTATCCTTGTCGATAGCTCCCGGATCTGTAAGATCGAGCGCCTGGCGCTCAGCTCTTATCGTGTCCATTATGCTTTCAATACCTTCATTTATGATCTGCGTATATCCCGCAGTCGTTTCGCCCCAGCCTCTTACAGCCTTTTTGTCAATGTATACCTGACCGGCATCTCTTAAAGCTCTGCAATCATCAGGGATCTGTTTAAGCCATGCTTCGTATGTAGAACGTCCTTCCCAGAAAGGCTTTACCACATCGAGGAACATCTGTCTGTCTTCAGGTCTGAGATAGAACGGATCGTACTTTCTTTCGTTGATAGTATCGAGTTCCTTATCAAGAATCGACCAGCATGTGTCTGCACTGAGTATACCTCCGCGCATCTTGCTGCCGGCGCAGCCTACGATCAATTCCTTATCCC
>CAVGAH010000113.1:0-6423 GCA_963627215.1 bacterium
TGGATGGGAAGTATGGAGCTTTACAGCTATGAGACGACCGACGGGGCTTATGTGTACGCCAGCAGCGAGACGCTTACCGTCAGCCGCATAAAAGCGCCTGACAAGGTAGCGGAGCTGACAGAAAGCATAAAATATGAGAACGGTCGCATTTATTTTACGATGCCCGAAAGCTCGGCTGACTGGAATATACGCATAAGAGGGCGAGCTGACAACGACGCATCAGGCGCGGTCGCAGGGCAGATAGCATCAACGGTAAAAGAGGGCGAAACGCCGAAAGAAAACGCCCAGTCAAACTTCGGCTGCGTCGGCAATTCCTTTACGCGCGATGAAGGAGACGGTCGGATAGCTGTATTTATGGATGATGAAGAATATCACGTATTCCAAAAGGTGTAATATTGAAAAGTCAAAAGTAATGAATCAATAAAGGCATGCCGCTATGCAGCCGTCACCGGCTGAGCAGTATGTAAAAAGAAATAAAGCGATAAAAAAACGGGAGCATCGATATGATATAAATATCGGTACTCCCGTAAGTTTTATTAATATTCTATGTCGTCGTCGCCTGATTCAATATTTGAAAATGACTTGAGATAGTCGTAAGAACCGAGACGAGTGAGCTCAACATTAACGCCGGCTCTCAGACAGTCAGTCTTGCAGCCTCCCGGACACGTCTGGCAGACGATTCCCTGTGCAACACCTCTGCGTCCTATACTTCCACTTGTGTGGACGATCTTACCATGATATTCAGACATAGCATTTCCTTCTTTCTGACCTTTTAAATAATTACATTATAATGATAAGTAAACCATAATGATAAGTAAACCAAACAATTTTGTACCTTAATTAAAACACGATTTTGAACATATGTCAATAATATATAGATATTTTACATATGATCTGCGGCTTTATTTTTATCCGACGTACTGATAACGCATCCGTCAAGCCTGAACTCGCAATCACAGTCCGAAGATTTCTTGGGGCAGTAGGCGAGCTTGCAGCATGTTTCACTGTTCTCACATATCTGGTAATTGCCTCCGGTGATCTCAAGCGCTGTTCCCGTTATGAGGTAATTCGCTATCTTTTTTCTGGCGTCGGTATAAAGCCTCTGCACCGTAGTACGCGCTACGTGCATCTGTGATGCACACTGTTCCTGGGTGAGACCTATGTAGTCTATCAGACGTATTGTTTCGAATTCTTCCACACTCACGGTCTGCGTTTCAGCTGAGCTGTCGCCGTCTTTGCAAATAAATCTGTTTTTTTCAGGAAGAGTGCATATTCTTTTACATTTTTCCGGTCTTGCCATTTATGATTCTCCGATTTCTTTTGTTTTCAGAGCTTTTAGTTTTTAATTTCCGCACGATGTGCTTGAGCAGCTTGCACACATAGTCGGACTGCATCCGAGCTGTTCGTCTTCCTCCTCGCATGTCGCGTCCGGGTCGAACTCGAGCGTGCCTGCGAGGTATGCGTCAAGCGCGTCATCGGCATTTCCTTCAATGCCCGGCACTATGGCTATATCTACAGCGGTAAGAGCGCTTTTAGCCCTCGATCCGATACCGCCGCATATGAGCACCTCTATATGGAGCTGGTTGAGAGCCAGCGCAAGAGCGCCGTGGCCTATTCCCTGAGTTTCAAGGAGCCTGACGTCGATAACGCGTCCGTCCTCTATCTCGTATACCTTAAGCTCGGTAGTTCTGCCGAAGTGCGGGTCGATGTTGCCGTTTATGTATGCAGCAGCAATTCTCATAAATATATCCTCCTGTTAGCCTGCGATCCGCAGGTGCGGGCTGTTCCGAACGCCGACAGGAGCAAGTCTGATGAGATCTGAACGAGCCGGGTGCGGATATTGTTATTGACATATGCCTTTTATATCTCTATTATAGAATTATATGAACATATGTCAATAACAGTTACATAATTTTATTAAAAAATATATGTATACTAATATTACGATCGGCGCGCGCGTCACCGCGCCATGAGATTCGGGAGCACGTTGCAAATGAAGATAAAAATATTCTACAGCAATAATATGAAAAACCATGATGAAAGCTCGCACTTTCTGATACAGGCGTTGAAACAATACGGAGCATCAGCGGGAACAGATACGGAATCAGTAATAAACCGATCGGAAATAAATGAGGGAGCAATAAATAAGATAAAGATAGCGCGCCCGGCACGCGGAAAGCCATACGCAGAAAATGCCCCGTGGCTGAGCTTTTCAGTGACACATACAGGGAGCATGTGGATATGTGCAGTAACAGGGCAGCCGATGCCCCACCCGACGCAGGCATCCGCTGCCCCCTCGCCGGCGCTCGGCATAGACGCAGAATACGCCGACCGCCGCATCCTGCACCCCGAAAAAATAATGCAGAAATACTTCTCAGAAAAAGAAAAAGCATACGTACAGGAGCGGGGCGCCGCCTCCGGCCGCGCCCCGCTCTTTGCAGCCCCCCGCCCCACGCAGACGACCGCCCCCGCCATAGACAGAGCGTCATTCATAAAAATATGGACAATGAAAGAATCCTATCTGAAAATGCTCGGAACAGGCATAACAGACGAAGCAAAAAACAACTGCCTATTTACTGACCCCGACGTATACTTCATAGCAGGCGAGACCATTGCGAGCCTTGAAAACGAGCTCAGCGCCGCAGCAGGCCGTCGAGTCATACTTTCACTATGCTCCAAACGGGAGCACGCAGATGCTCCGCAGGAAAATACAGAGCCGAAGCTTGAAATATTACAATTACATTAAACGCTTGTTCCGAATATATGAATGTGATATACTTACCGTAACGAAAAAGAAACAGAATTTATATTCCGAGAGGTACAACAGCCGCACGACGAATACGGGGCATACAGGGTATATATAATGAACGAAAAAGAGAAAATAAGAGAAGCAGCGCTGAAGCTGTTAGACTATCAGGACAGAACGTCAGCAGAGCTGCGCGAAAAGCTGATCAAAAAAAACTTCAATGAAAGCGCGGTAGACGAAGTAGTAGCTGCGTTCCGGGAAAGCGGCATAGTAAACGACGAACGCTACGCGCTCCTTTACACACAGTCAAAACTAAACTCAGGCAAAGGAAGCCGCTGGATAAAACAAAAACTGCGAGAAAAAGGCATCCCGGCAGAGATCGCAGAAAACGCCATAGAAGAACTGAAAGATTCACGGTCAATAGAAGACGAGACCGTATTATGCATCAGAAAAGCACTGTCTGTATGTGGTCTCTCAGACAGATTCGAAGCAGACGAATACGGCGAGATAGTCCCGGTATCATACGATCTGTACAACACATACGGCATAAGCTTCGCCGACGGCGAGCCATCAGGCACAGCCGATACCGCCCGATCAGACGAGCCGATAGACTACTTCGGCAGAAAAATAAAACCGGGCGAAACAGACCGCAATATAATAAGAAAAGAACGGGAAAAAGCAAAAGCTTCATTGACCCGCCGTCTCATATCAGCCGGCTTCCCCGCAGGCACAGTATTCGAAACAGTCCGCAAAATAGCCGCCCTGTGACCCAATACCCAGCCGTATCCCGCCAACGCATATTAAAAACATTTTCTAATTGACATATGAAAATAATTGCCTTATAACCTTAAGGGATATTAATTAAGAATACAAAACAAAAGGACGCCCCAAAAGCGGGTCGACATGCAAGCGAGCTACATGTTAACCCGCCTGCAACGGCGTCCTGCACATATAAAAAATATTTTAAATAAGAAAACACGGAGGTTTCAATATGAGTGATTCATGCAGCGGCTGCTCATCAGCCGAAAATTGTTCATCATGCGGTTCAGCAGGAGGATGCGGAGGCGAACAGAGCAGATACGCCCCTCTGAACAAGATGTCAAATGTTAAAAACGTTATAGCAGTAGTAAGCGGAAAGGGCGGCGTAGGCAAATCCCTCGTCACATCCCTTATGTCAGTAATAATGCAGAGACGCGGCAACCACACAGCCGTACTCGACGCTGACATCACAGGCCCATCTATCCCAAAAACATTCAAGCTTGCCCAGAAAGCGTCAGCAAACGAAGAAGTGATATTCCCTGTAACAACAAAAACAGGCATACAGGTAATGTCTATCAACCTTCTCCTCGATGACGACACAGACCCTGTACTCTGGAGAGGCCCTGTCATCGCAGGCACAGTTACGCAGTTCTGGTCAGACGTACTCTGGACAGACGTAGACTACATGTTCGTAGACATGCCACCTGGTACAGGCGACGTTCCGCTGACAGTATTCCAGAGCCTTCCTGTAAAAGGCATCATAGTAGTAGCCTCACCGCAGGATCTCGTAGGCCTCATAGTAGAAAAGGCCGTAAAGATGGCAGAAATGATGAAGATCCCTGTACTTGGCATAGTAGAAAACATGTCATATTTCAAGTGCCCTGACTGCGGACAGGAACACAAGATATTCGGCGAGAGCCACGTAGACGAGATCGCAGAAAAGTACAACATCCCTAACGTAGCAAAGATCCCTGTAGACCCTAAGCTCGCAGCAGCAGTAGACGCAGGAATGATCGAGCTCTTTGAAGGCGACTGGCTCGACGGTCTTGCCGATTTTATTGAAAACAACAATTAAGATCGGTCGATATTGACCAAAAAGGTCAGTAGCCAAAAAGTATAATATTATATGCTATACAAATAATATGCGGGCTCAGGTAAATTAATGCAAAAACGCCTGAGCCCGTTTGTTTTCAAAGGATATACATATTTTGAGGGCCCGCGGGCGGGCGCAGTATGGAATTCATTCTTACATAAAATTACAGGAAAACGCAAAAGGCCTATTTTAAGAGTGACCTTTTTGTACAATTGTACCGACACATAATTGGAGGTATCATACAGTTACAGGTTGAGTCGTACCGACTGGTACAGAGCTAGCCGAAACAAAAACAAAACCATTAATTAATAAAACCAAATCGGATTAAACCAGATATTAAAACATTGTAAGAGTAATTAAGGAGTATATCATCATGAAGACTATCGAATTAACAAGAACAAACGGAACTATGGCACAGATCACTTTCGGTTACGAAGCAGGCGACGCATTCGCACAGCCATCTGTACTTTCTGTAAAGACTGCTGAAGTTGAGATGAAGGAAGCTGCTCTCATGACTAAGTCTGACGTTAAGTTATATGCTGACGCTCTTAAGGAATGCGCTGCTGTTATAGGCGGCAGAGTTGAAAACGAGCCGGGTCTCATCGCATGCATCAGACTCGATGAAGTAAACTACGCTAAGCTTCAGAAGGAAATGAAGGGCGAGTACGAAGCTGTAGAAACTGTTTCAGAAGCTAAGACTGCAGCAAGATAGTCTTCGGGACATATTTCAAGAAAGCATTCTGCAATATGTTGTCAGATGATACCTCAGTTTAAGGTGCAACGCCGCTCACTCGGCGACGGCACTGGAAATACAGGTATGACAAGTGGAAGATAAAAGAAACCTGAATATGATATTCAGCAAAAACGGTTCAGGCAGAGTAAGCGGAAAGATAAATATTTCAAAGCTCTGGATGGACGAAATGGGCGTGACTGAGGACGATAAGGAGGTCATAGCTCTCTTTAAGAACGACAGGATAATAATCCGCAGACCGTCAAAGGAAAAGCGTTATATACTGATAAACGACCAGTCAGGCTATAACGACATGATACGCACGCAGTTGTTTGACTCGAAGGAGCAGGCTAACGAGATAGCTCATAACCTGTGGAATTCATATGACAGCTCAGTAAAAAACGGTTCTCACGTCTACATAATGGACGTGACAGAATCAGATCTCGTATCGGATGCATTTGACGAGAACGGCGAGGTATGCGACTGGTCGTTCTTTAAAGACAGAAAATTGGAAGATGATCTTTTTGATTCTGAT
This sequence comes from bacterium, assembly GCA_963627215.1. Classification (GTDB taxonomy): domain Bacteria; phylum Bacillota; class Clostridia; order Peptostreptococcales; family Anaerovoracaceae; genus CAKQOE01. Next base: position 5,864 of record CAVGAH010000113.1, read on the forward strand.
TCCCTGAAGCAGGATTAAAAAAGAAAATATCGTAAATAAATAAATTTCCGGTTGACATTTCAGATTCTAAGGTTAAAATAGAATTCAATAGGTCGCCGGAATTTATTTTACGGCACAACATTAATAATATATGTTAAAAGGCTGAGACGGAAACAGTAGCGTTGGCAGAGTCTTACAGAGAAGCGGTTTAAGGTGAGAGTCCGCAGATGAAACTGACAGCGAAGATCATTCCCGAGCCGGTCTGCTGAAACCCTGTTTTGTAATACAGGGCGCGTAAGCCGACACGTCACTGTACGTTACACAGGCTTGAGAGGCGTTTTTATTTATTCAGATCATAAACGCTATCAGGGTGGTACCGCGGTAATTCATCGTCCCTGCATCTTCGGATGCAGGGATTTTTTTAATTTATGACAGCTATATCTGAAAGGAAAATGTAATGTTTGAAAATTTATCAGAAAAACCTATTGCGGAGGTTCAGAACGAACAGTCCGATAAATGGGAAAAGGACGATCTTCTGCAGAAATGCATAGACGAACGCGAAGGTCAGCCTTCATTCGTAT
>CAVGAH010000114.1:0-6327 GCA_963627215.1 bacterium
GAAGAGAAGAAAATTGACCTGAACGAGGTCATTGATATCGCAAAGAGGGTCAGCGGATTAAGTGAGGCGGGAATCCTCGACATTGACACATTTGATACAAGAGTTCAGATGAACGGAGAAGCGTTCAGTGAAGCGTTTAAAGGTCGTGAAGATGTTATAACGCACAAGAGAAGTCATGGGACGAAGTATCCTTACAAGTACAGCGTGATAGAGCAGGATGTCGAGTTTGTCTGCGTAAGTATAAAGCCGTTAGAGCTTGATAAAGTGTACAGATGATGACGTACAGCCCAGCAAACGGCAAGGATATGATGTGGTCGTTTCTGATGAACTACGGGCAGCGGTCGAATATTCCGGCTCTGAGGGAATATGTATACGACTTGATCCAGGCGACAACACAGAAGACAGCCGGGCAGAAACAGTATGCGCCTAAAAGTCACATAGACTGGGAGGAGATAGACATGCTGCTTATGTCCATAGTGATAGAGGCTACGGCACTCGTGCTGTCGGGAGACCTTGAGAGAGTAGAACATTATGAAAGTATACGGATACATCCGCGTATCGTCGCGGGAGCAAAACGAAGACAGGCAGCTTATAGCGATGCGCGAGGCGGGCGTTCCGGAGGAAGATATATTTCTGGACAAGCAATCAGGAAAAGACTTCGAGCGACCGCAGTATATAAAGCTGATGCAGGCTGTAAAGCCCGGCGACCTGATCTATGTAAAAAGCATAGACCGCCTCGGGCGAAATTACGACGAGATACTGGAACAGTGGCGCGCGATCACAAAGGAAAAAGACGTAGACATCGTAGTAATAGACATGCCCCTGCTTGACACTCGGCGAGGCAAGGACCTCATGGGAACGTTTATAAGCGACCTGGTACTGCAGATATTATCTTTTGTAGCAGAAAATGAGCGAATAAACATAAAGCAGCGCCAGGCGGAGGGCATCGCGGCCGCAAAGGCTAAAGGAGTTAGATTTGGCAGACCTCCGAAGCCGCTTCCTGAGAATTTTATGGAAGTGTACGGGCGCTGGACTGCCGGAGAGATCAGCGGCTGCGCCGCTGCAAGAGCGCTCAGTATGCCAAGGTCTTCATTCCAGTATCATGCGGAGCAAGTTATAGGCAAATTACAGTCGAGCTAAGGAGGATATTGTGAGACCACCGAGGTATAGCGTGATAATTCACGAAGGTCCGCGCCATATACAAAAGCCGGGCTTTAGATACACGATATGCCGACGCTGCGGCAAGGTGTGGAATACGGACAAGTTTATGAAAACACCTGCGGTCAGGTATATATGTCCGCATTGCGAGAGAAGGAGGAGAAGATGAAGAAGATAACGAGGACGCGGATCAGGAACACCGCAATAGTGACAACACTTGTTGTGTGGCCGACTTTGATGTCGGTAGCACGCGGATATTATGATGCGGGGACCGTGTTCGGTGACGTGATGGTCGCCGGGCTCGGCATCGTATGCGCAGCATGCGTTGTAAGCTGCCTTAAAAAGGACAAGGCTATGCATAAGGGAATAGAGATACAGCATGAGGAGATAAAGTTCAGAAAGGCGCAGTGATGGCAGCGGAACCAAAGAAATATTACTGGTACAAGTTAAAGCAGGGGTTCTTTGAGGAAAAAACTCAGAAGTTCCTACGTCAGCTTCCTGGCGGAGATACGCTGCTCATAATCTATCTGAAACTTATGTTGACGGCGACAAGCTCCGAGGGCGTCATAAAGTACGATGAACTTATGCCATCGTGTGAGGAAGAGCTTGCTTTGATGCTTGATGAGGACGTTGCAAACGTCAGGCTGACGCTTACAGCTCTTGAAAAAGCGGGCGCGATAGAGTGGTGGGATAACAACCGGCTCTACATGACTGCGGTCAAATCTCTTACCGGAAAAGAAGGCGCATCTACTGAACGGGTACGTAAGCACAGAGAGAAGAAAAAACTCTTAGCGTTACAATGTAACACTGATGAAACAGCGAGTAACGCATGTAACGTACTTTGTAACACAGAGATAGATTTAGAGAAAGAGAGAGAGCTAAAAAGAGATACAGATATTAGAGATACAAAAAAAGAAAAAGATAAAAAAGAAAATCCGGCACTTGTAACGGGCTTGTTTAATAATATCTGTCATTCGCTGCCTGTAGGCAATCCTTCAAGTGATCCGGAAGCGGAGATAAACGTCACGCTTGATGCCGGGTATACGGTCAAGGATTTTGAAGAGGTATTCCGAAAGGCAGAAGCAAGCAGCTTCCTTCGTGGAGAAAACGACCACAAATGGCAGGCGTCTTTCGTATGGCTCATCAAAGCCAAGAACATGAAAAAAGTGCTGTCCGGAAAGTATGACGATAAGAAAGGCAGAACAGCTCAGACGGGCAGGAATACGAACGTGGATATGAGGGCCGGCACTGAAGAGGAACCTGTAGCTGAGATAATCGCAGCAGCGCGTGAAAGTCCGGCGGATCCGGATAAGGCTTTTAACTCGCTGTCGGAAGTATGCCGTAATGCAGTAAGAACGCCGCAGCGGCTGCTTGGTCTGGCACACGTAAATGACGAAGCTATAAGGGAACTGATAGAGCCGAGGCTCACAGGAGGAAATGTTGGAAAAGAAGATCAGGATTTACATAGCCGGTAAGATAACAGGGCTTACACCGTATGCCTGTCACCGTAATTTCGGGAGGGCAGGTGCGAGGCTGCGGGCAGCCGGATACGTAGTCATCAGTCCGGATGGGCTTGAAAATGTACTGGACCCGTGCTGCCGTCATGAGGAATTCATGCGAGTATGCTACAAGCTCATAGACTTATCGGATGCGGTGTACATGCTTGATAACTGGTCGGAATCAAAAGGCGCACGCCTGGAGCATCAGTACGCGCTGGATCACGGCAAGAAAGTCATGTACGAGGGGGTGGACGGAAATGAAATCGAAGCGCTCAAAAGCAACGGACATACCGGCTAAGGTCAAACTGGCAGTATGGGAGCGTGACGGGCATAGATGTATAATATGCGGCTCTACAATAGCAAGTCCCAATGCACACTACGTAAGCCGAGCACATGGCGGTCTCGGCATAGAGCAGAATATCGTCACTCTCTGTATGACGAACATAGACGGTAAACGCGGCTGTCACGACAGATACGATAACAGCGACGAGCGCGATCTGTTCCGGAGGCTCATCAGAGAATACCTTCAGCGGTGTTATCCGGACTGGAACGAGGACGACCTCGTATATGACAAATGGAGATGGACGCATGGGGAAAAGTCTTAAAGAGGATGTTGAAAGAAAATTATATGCTCCTGTAGGGGCGTGGCTTGCGTTTTCTGATGGATTTATATGCACTTTGGATAAAGGATATAAAGAACTATATAAAATGCGTTATATCGCACGTGAGAGCGTCAGAAAGACGTGTATAAAAATGCATATATCCCGAACGACGTACTACATATGGCGTGACAAGATCTTACGGTTGGCGGTAAGAGAAGCGAGAAAAGACGGCCTGATCGGAGGCGACAATGTTCTCAAATAAATCAAGAGAGTGCCAGTGGTGCGGGAAATGCTTCATACCGAAGTCAGCAAATGCGAAAGTATGCAGCGAACGATGCCGTAGAAATCAGAAGACGTTCAGAGATAAGTTAAAACAGCAGGAAAACACTGTCAGGAGAAATAAGGCGATGCAGGAGATAGCTAAAAAGAGCACCATAGACGAAACGCTTAAGGATATGCCCGAAGGAATGAATTACGGCGAGTGGCGCGCGATAAAAAGCGGCGTAGTGCCTAAGGTAGACCTGAGCGTACTGGAGGAGATGAAATGAACGTAGTAACACTTGTCGGCCGCCTTGCGCGTGATCCGGAGATACGCTATACGCAGTCGCAGATAGCAGTGTGCTCCGCTACGCTTGCGGTGAACCGTGGAAAGGATAGTAACGGAAATGACCGTGGGGCTGATTTTATAAGATTGACTGTATTCAAGAAGCCTGGGGAGACCTTTGCGAAGTATCTCACTAAGGGCCGCCAGGTGGCCGTCCAGGGCAGATTGAATACAGGTTCGTATCAGAACAGGAACGGTGACACTGTATATACGACAGACGTTATCGTGGAAAAGTTTGATTTCATCGGAAACAGGTCGGATGCACAGCCGCCGGCGGCTGATATGAGCGATATTCCGGAAGGATTCGAGCCGCTTGACGATGATCAGATACCGTTTTAAGGGGGTGATGAGATGGCGGTAACTAAAAATATAATCCAGCAGCTCGATGAGATAGTAGAGCAGGTGTGTACCGGGTACTGTAAGTATCCTGCAGAGGCGGAGCATAAGCGCAACAGCGAACAGTGGCTCCTGAAAAAATGCGAGAAATGCCCGCTGAGCAGATTAACTTAAGCAAGACAGGAAAGTGAGGAAATGATGGATAACATAAACTTAAAGGACTTAGTAGGCGGAGCGCTTCAGGAGAAGTTTTCAAACAGCTTTGAGAGGGTGCTTGGGAATATGCAGGATGTAAATACTCCGTATAAGCCTAAGCGTGAGATAAACATCAAGATAAGCTTCGTACAGAACGAGTCAAGAGACGACGTGATGGCTACGGTCAAGGTCAGCGAGAAGCTTGCACCGCAGGGCGAGATGATAACGCATTTCACTGTCGGCAAGGACTACAGGACAGGTGAGATATTCGCGCAGGAGTACGGAAATCAGTTAAAAGGTCAGACCGTAATGAATCTTGGTGGCGTGGATCCGGAGACGGGCGAGATAGTTGACAAGATACTTGAAGAGATAACTGAAGAGGAAAACGTAGTAGATCTGAGAAAGGTGAAATAGGTGAAAGACATGATAAAACAGGCAATCGAGTACATCGTATCGTTAGGGAAAGCTGAAACACATGAAATAGGCGGTTATACATATTCGGACAAGCCACTGAACAAGATAGCGCCGTTGATTCCGACGCCGCAGGAGATAACGGTTCATACGCTTACAAGCTTGGTGGATTATATCAGGTCGAAAGTAGATATTGTAAGTACTGGCGGAATGATACTTGAAGTTGAAAGTCCGACATGCGTAAAATTCTATACATCTCTGAACTCAAACAGAGAACGTGACCACATTATGAGAGCGGTCGCAAGGATACCGGAATTTGACTTCAACAGATTCATCGACCAGGAAAGATTCATAATCGGCGTACAGTCACAGTTTGTACCTGACGAGAACAGGGAGCTACTGCTGAAGTTTGCAGGAACGGTCGAAGTCGGAACGATAGCAAATTACGGTGATGATGGCGTAACACAGAAGGCTGCTGTAAAAACGGGAATAGCATCAAAGAGCGATGCGATAGTTCCGAGCCCGATAAAATTAAGCCCGTACAGGACATTCATGGAAGTAGAGCAGCCCGCATCGGAATTCATATTCCGTATGAAGGACGACGGAGGCATAACATGCGCCCTGTTTGAAGCGGACGGCGGAGCATGGCAGAACGCAGCAGCGCAGAATATCAAGGCTTATCTTGAAGAGGAACTTAAAGACTTTAATTATGTGATACTGGCTTAAATGAGCGAGATCATAATAATAAGCAAATCAAGCCGTAAAGACTACGAGGTCGTGCTCCGCGTAGGCAAGTACCTCTCCGGAACACGGGGAGCATTTAAAGACTACAGCAATTATAATCGCAAGGGAGAACCGGCCTTACGTATGGTACGGCGCAGCGGAAAGTATTTTATATACGATGCATGAGAGGGGCTAAATGCTCCTCTTTTTTTAAAATATACGAGAAAAAACGTTGACAAACTACGTAAGATATCGTATAATAAAGACAGTTAAGAGATGCTTAACTAATACGAGGGCAAGATCAGAAAGGAGGACACGATGGAGAATATGACAGATAAGCAGATGGAAACGATGCTGAAAATGATAATTGAAATCATGGAAGGCTGCGAAGACCTTGAAGAGGCTAAAGAAAAAATAAAAGCCCTGCTTAAATAAGCAGAGCCTAAACCAAAATACAGTGCGGAGCGCTTGCCAGCTCCGTACATGTATTGAAATTATATCATAAATGGCAAGAGAACAGGAGAAAAATTTGAAACTGAAGGAGCTGCGCGAGCGCAGCGGTATGTCACAGTCACAGCTTGCGAAAGCTGCCGGAGTGAATTACCGCACATTACAGGATTACGATATGGGAAGGTCGAACATAGACGGGGCAAAGTTAAAGACGCTGCTCAGCCTGTGCCTGACGCTTAACTGTCGCCTTGATGAACTGGTAGAAGACCCGGAGCTGATAAACTTAATAAACGCTTATGAAGAGGCTTAACGGCCTCTTTTTTTATTTCTGAAATACACTTCTTAAAAC
>CAVGAH010000115.1:0-6048 GCA_963627215.1 bacterium
GTACCGATAGTGTCGATCTCGTCTACCATCCACTTCCATGCGATATCAGGAGAGAAAGCACCTGCTCTTGGAGCACCGTTTGGAGCACCAACGATCAGTTCGTTGTCCTGGATAACGAGTGGAGCTGTTTCGCAGCAGTATCTGAAGCACTTAGCTCTAAGAAGGATCTTAGGCATACCAGGGTTTTCCCTGGTGATCTTTGTTACTGCACGAGCTCTGTATGTTGTGATAGAAGGTACCTGCTTGAGGAAGTTTTCCTTCAGCTTTACGAGTCTTTCTGTAGGGCCCTTTGGTACTCCATCTTCATCAACTTCTGTAGTAGCAGCGGCTATAGAAGAATAATACTTCATCTTGCCTTCGTGAGTATCGTGGTGAGCCACATCCTCAGGCTTAACAGCAGAAACTGAATCAGATACTGATTCAAACATCTTCATGAGAGATGCGCGTTCCTGCTCAGACATATCTTTTGTTGCTTCCGCTATGCGGTTTGAAAATTCACGAATGTCCAAAATTTCACCTCTTAAAAATGATTTTTGTTAGTTAAAATATATTACATAACAACTTTATTTTTTGGGCACACCCAGTCCGAGGCTCTCCAGTGTCCTTACGCCATAACCGACCTTGCGCTTATAGATAATATTCATAGGAGAAACATTGTCTGATGTGATACCCTTGCCTGCAGCGCCGCTTCCGAGCGTCATAGCAGGAAAAAGGTTTGTTGTCGCGCCCATGCTTCCGAAAACGGAAGGCGTGTTTACGAGCACCCTGCTTACAGGCTTTTTCATTGCGAAATGACTGATAACCTCCGCGTCATTAGAATGTATCACGAGTGTGTGACTCTTCTTATCTGTCAGAAGTAATTCAATACATTTCTCACATGCATTCATCCAGTCGTCTTCTATAAAGAATGCGAGTACAGGACAAAGCAGTTCGCGTTCATACGGATTGTTTGCTGCTATATACTTGCGCTCAGACACGAGGACTCTCGTTCCCGCAGGAACCTTGAATCCCGCTGTAAGAGCAAGCTCTGAAGCAGGTCTTCCGATAAGAACCTTGTTTGCTCCCCCATTTGGGAAGTAAAGAACAGATCCGAGCTTTTCAGCTTCTTCATCTGTCATAAAATAAGCTCCGGCAGCTTTCATTGCATCGCGCATCGCGTCTGCGATATCGCGGTCAACTACTACTGACTGCTCTGAGGCTGAAACAACGCCGTAGTCAAATGATTTGCTGGCTACGATCGCTTCAGCGGCTGCCTTTACGTCAGCCGTTTTTTCAACGAATGCAGGTCCGTTGCCTCTTCCGCCGTATATTACAGGCTTGCCTGAATAATACGAATCTTTCAGAAGCTTAGGAACACCGGTGTCTATTATCATGGAAGTACAGCTGTTTTTTATAAGCTCTCTTGTACCTGCTGAAGCTGCTGTATGCAGATATGCAAGCGCTCCCTCAGGAAGTCCGTATCCCTCTGCTGCCTTTATCATCACGTCCATGACCTTTCCTACACTCTTTGCAGCTGCAGGATGCGGCGAAACTATTACAGCGTTGCCGGCCTTGATGCCTATCAGTGATGTATATATAGCAGTAGATACAGGATTTGTAGCCGGACAGATGCTTACTATTACGCCTACCGGCACGCCTATTTCCATAATGCCGTTTTCAGGATCCGCATCGATAAGACCTACACACTTCATATCCTTGAGCTTCTTTGGAAGATACTCAGTAACGAATCTGTTCTTTATAGCCTTGTCAGTGCTGTTTCCGTATCCGGTCTCATCGGCTGAAAGCTCTGCAAGCTCATTTGCATGCAGTGAAGCGGCTTCAGCCATACGAGCTACTATCTCATCTATTTTTTCCTGCGGGAATGTCGCGAGTATTTTCTGCGCCTCTGATGCGTTTTCCGCAAGAATCCTTGCTTCCTGAATGGAGAGCAGATCATTATCCATTGTTTTTATGTTCATGTGATTCTCTCTCCTCTCGGATCATTATTTTTCTACGTAAGGAAGGAGCTTGTCTAAAGAATACAGAGCAGTGATCTTTGCGAGATCTTCGTGAGGTCTTGCGATAACTACTGAGCTGTATACTTCTGAACCGATTTCCTGTACAGCCTTGCAGCCTGCTGCAACAGCAGTTCTGCATGCGCCTACATCTCCTTCAGTCAGGACTGAAATATATCCTGATGCTGTGTTTTCGAATCCTATGAGCTCTACATCAGCAGCCTTGCACATAGCATCTGCTGCTTCAATAGCATAAACGATACCGAATGTTTCAATTAAGCCTATTGCTTCTGATCTTGCCATTACGATACCTCCTTATTACATTTCGTCGATATCGTAAATAGAAACGATATCACCGATTGGTCTGATCGGGCGTGGAATTACATCAGTAGCTGTAAGCTTACCGATAGCTGCTGCAGCTTCTGCGCCCGCACTGATAGCTGCCTTTACTGCGGCTACATCTCCCTTTATGAATATAGTAACGAGAGTTGAACCGACATTTTCGTAGGAGATAAGTTCTACATCTGCAGCCTTGAGCATCTTATCAGCTGCCTCGAGAGCAGGAACCATACCTACAGTTTCAAGCATACCGAGTGCCTGATCTGCTTCGTATCTCATTAATTCTGTCTCCTTTCTGAAATGTCCGCGAAGCAAGGAGGACAGCGCGCAGTCGCCGTCCCCGCCCCGCGGATACGTTTATCCGGGCTTTCGCCCTTAAATCATTAGTCTTTTATATAACTGTTGATAGTAGCTGCACAATCAGCAGGAGCGTTGTAGTAAACTACGAGCTCTCCGTCATTCTTCAGCTCAAATCTTGATTCAGCGATGAGGCCGTTGGCTTCAGCTGTCATGAGGGCTTCTATAACTGCCTTCTTCTTAAGAGCCTTGAAGTTACCGTACTGTGGCTTGAGCGCTGTGATAACGTCATCAGCGCAAGCCTCTTTAACTGTTGTAAAATACTTTAATATTGCAAAGTTTAATGGTTTCATTTTTATTTTGCCTCCTCTGCTGCTGCCTTACCCTGGGCAATTGCCAGTACGAAGATACCGAATACCATAACTGCTGCGCCTACCCAGCCCTGCCATGGGATAGCGTAACCGTCTACGCCGAAACCAAGACCGATGATGAGGAAGCATGCGAGAGGTCCCCAGAAAGCGTACATGCCGTTGCAAGCCATACCGAGAGCTGCGCCGCACATGCTGTTGCCCTTATACCAGAAGCCGAATGAAGCTGCTGCGAAGAGACCTGAGAGGATGAACATCCAAGCTGAAGGACCGTCTGCAAGAGCGTGTCCAACGAAAGCTAAACCAGAACCGATTCCGTCTCCGCCTATCATAGAAAGGAGTGGAACGAGGATGATAGCGTTTGAAAGACCTGAAGTAGTCTGTCTGATAGTGATACCGATCTCAGGGTCGATCATTGATGTACCGAAGCCTGCAACCGCACCTTCGATACCCCAGCCGAGAGCTGCGCAGAATGCTGCGATGAGACCGAATACAGCGCCGCCGCTGAGGTCGATGCCGTCAGCGAATGAAGTGCTTCCGATAAGTACTGCCGCAGCGAAGCAGATGATGATACCGAGGATCATCTTGCCTGTAAGAGGCTGCTTGAATACGAACTTACCGATGATAGCGCCGATAGCTGCGTTTAATGCAGCGATAGGAATGATGATAGATCCGCCGAGCTGGAGACCTAATACATAGCAAGTTGAAGCGATAGGACCGCCGATTATAGCTGAGATAACGAGGATGACACCCGGCTTAGACCTGAGTGATCTGCCGAAGTCACCGATCTTACCCTTAGCTGCTGAGTAGATAAGAGTCCATACAGCTGAGAAAAGGTCGTTTGTAGCTGCGCCTACAGCACTGAGTGTGTAGATAACTGCGAACGCTGACGCTGCTCCGCCGTACCATGTAGCCCATACACCTGACGCCATACCCTGAGTCATGAACGCAGTGTAAAGTCCGTAGAGCATACCTGAAGCTACTGCAATGGCAATGCCCTTTGTTCTGAATCCTTTAGCAAGCGCCTGTTTAGCTGCTAAAGCCTGTGCAGAATTGTTCATTAAAAACTTCTCCTTTTAAATATAAATTATTGTGATAAACTTTAGGGAATATTCATACCGGAACGATCTGATATATCCTCAGAAGCTTTTCAGCCGATGCATATATAATATGTATGATCTCGTATGATTGCTGTTCAACATTATCATATTTTAAATCATATTTTAATGTTACTCTGGCAACAGCTTTCAAAACCCTGTCGGCACAGTATCCCTGTACTCTTTTTCCCTATGTTGAATATACTCCATACCGTTAGGTGGAAGGTCAATGTTTTTTTTGATTTTTTTCTTAACGTAAAAAACAGGAGCACCCGTAATTTCAGGGGTGCTCCCGTTATTTACTCCAAGCATTGAAAATACACGCTTAACCAATTATAAAAGCATGCTTTTGACATATCTTTGTTTGACTATACAAAAATATACTATCCTCAACTTAAGTATGATATTGTTAGTTTTTTGTCATATTTAGCAAAGAAAGATTCCCTTAGGGGAATCTTTCTTTACACTATAATATAATATTTTACCTATAATAAACGTATATATCTGCATGTTACATTTATACATCTTATCCATTGTAAATCAATGCGTATACATCAATTTATACAGGCGCGGTGACGCGCGCATGCTAATATAATTTTACTGACAAAACCTTCCTAAAGGTTGTCATCAGCTATTTTAGCTTCCTCCCACGGGAGCACATCGCCGTCCTCTTTCAGATACTCAAGGAGCTCCGTGATGCCCTCGCCTGTGTACGAGCTGACATAGAATATCTTTTCGCAGCCTGCAAGCCTGAGCCATTCTGCTGAACGCTCCGGTACAGCCTCCGGTCTGTCTATCTTTGTGACTATGCCGATTACTTCACGGTTAGCCAGAGTACATATGCACGGAGGGTAAAGTGAATACGGCTCTATCGCGCTGAGAAGCAGTCCGACTACATCTGCCTCGTAGGAATACAGAGCCAGTGCTCCGCCCAGATCAGTCGTCTCTGCGTACTCTCCCGGCGTGTCTATTATAACGTCGAAATGGTTTACGTACTGAGTCTTGTGATACTGGATCTTTTCTCCCTTGAGCGCCTGTGTGAGCGTCGTCTTGCCTGTTTCGCTCCTGCCGATGAGTATGATCTTTCTCATTTTACAGTCGCCGTCCTTATCTTCTTGTGACGTCGCAGCACGCGTATCCGAGGTCGTCTCTGAAGTATGTTACTATTTCATTTATAGCTGTTTCTACTTCTGAAAGTCTTCCTGTTATGATGAGTGAACCGCTGAAACGGTCTACAAATCCAAGATAAACATCACCTGACTTTACTGATATATCGCTTGCTATTACTGCTGACTCAGGAGGCGATACAGTTATGATGCCTATCGCTGACGAACCATAATCGATATCCGGATTAAGTCCGAGCTTTTTGTAAACTATAGGGCGAGGGCTTCCGATTATATGTGCGAGCGTTATCTGCTTGCCCGGAACGTGCTCCTGTATGATCCTTAACCTTCCATCCTCATCATGTGGGAACAGATCATTGATGTCTGCCATTTCTTATCTAAACTTCCTTTCTCCTGATGCCTACGATCACTTCTGTGATGAATTCATCTATATTTTTAGTGGTCCAAAAATCAGTCACATATCTTTCTACTGAAAAGTCAGAGCATTCGTAGCCGTTTGCTTCCGCCCAGTTCATCAGCTTCTTGTATGTGTCGTTTATGGTCCTGTAATTGCCTATATGATAACACGATGCCACCATCGTGCCGCCGACTGAAAACGCCGGGTAATCGTCAGACGGTGTAGCGACCTTCTGAAATACCTTTATGCGGACGTTTTTCTTGAGCATCTTGCTCCGGAAATCGCTGCAGTAGAGCATTACTGCTCCCGTTATTGATATTCCTATCTGCTCAAGGTAGTTTGTCCAGTCGATGTTTATTATGGTCTCAGGATAATTATCCTTGAAATCCTGCTCCATATAGCAGCCTGACAGCTCATCAAGATACCTTACGG
>CAVGAH010000116.1:0-6033 GCA_963627215.1 bacterium
TAACAAAGCTTTACCTTGTCATTAAATATGTATATGCGCTCTCTATGTGTTTTTTCTGTTATTACTGCAAAATTTCAAGAGAGAGCAAAAGTACCGATGTACTATATACTCTCTCTTTACGGCTAATTTTAATGTTGTCTGTCACCGGGCAGGCTATTTGCAGAACCGCAGTATAGTCTCAACTAGATGACGTCAAACTCGCCCTCAGGTGAGTCTTTGTACAGCTTTACCGCCTCTGCGCCGTTCAATTTTTTACGCAGTAAATAATTTAAGGGCGGAAGCATCGCTCCCGCCCTGATTTCCGGAAATTTTATTAATTTTTTAAATATTAAAATCTAAAGTCACGTCTGTTTGAGGCCTTGATATCTTCAACATTCTGACGCGCGATATCATATACCTTTTTATTAGGTATCTTCTCAAGCTCACGGTCTATCATCTCAAAGCCGATCTTCTTAGTTTCCTCAGACGCATAATCTACCAGATACTCCGTCAGAGTCATGAGCGCATTCGGATGACAGCAGTTGAGTATCTGCCCCGACTTGCACAGACTCATGAAGCGGTCGCCCGTGCGGCCCTCGCGGTAGCACGCAGTACAGAATGAAGGGATATGATCCTTCTCCATAAGCCATCGCACTACATCATCAAGACTTCTCTGGTCAGAAACATCGAACTGCTCAGAATCATGCGGACGCTCTTCCTCAGTATATCCACCTACGGAAGTCCTTGAAGCGCCGCTTATCTGAGATATTCCGTAATCGAGCACCTTGCCGCGGACAGCCTCGCTCTCACGCGTAGATATTATCATGCCTGTGTAAGGCACTGCTATACGGATGCATGCGATGATCTTTGCGAACATTTCATCTGAAATGCCGTTATCAAATACATCAGGGTCGATATCGTCTGCGCGCTTTACTCTCGGCACGCTTATAGTATGCGGGCCGACGCCCTGTGCAGCCTCAAGGTGCTCCGCGTGCATGAGCAGTCCCGCGAACTCGTACTTGTAGCCTTCAAGGCCGAAGAGCACGCCGAGACCGACATCATCTATGCCGCCCTGCATTGCTCTGTCCATAGCCTCAGTATGATAATCGTAATCATGCTTAGGGCCTGTAGGATGAAGCTCCTCATAGCTCTTTTTATTATATGTTTCCTGGAAAAGAATGTAAGTACCTATACCTGCTTCCTTGAGCTTCCTGTAATTTTCAACAGTAGTAGCAGCTATATTTACATTTACGCGGCGGATGTCGCCGTTTTTATGATGAACTGAATATATCGTGTCGATACATTCCAGAATGTATTCAATAGGATTGTTTACCGGGTCTTCACCGGCTTCTATGGCGAGACGCTTGTGTCCCATATCCTGAAGCGCTATGACCTCCTGACGTATCTCGTCCTGAGTCAGCTTCTTTCTCGCTATGTGCTTGTTCTTCATGTGATACGGACAGTAAACGCAGCCGTTTACACAATAATTAGAAAGATACAGAGGCGCGAACATAACTATTCTGTTGCCGTAAAACGCCAGCTTTATCTCGTTTGCAAGCTTGTACATTTCTTCTATCTTTTCAGGTATCTCACACGCCAGGAGCACTGAAGCCTCTCTGTGCGTGAGTCCCGCGCATGTAACGCCGTGCGCCGTTTTCTCTGGGCGCGCCTTTTCAAGAAGGCTGTCGATAAGCTCGACGTTGTTCTTGTTAGCCTCGGCGTAAGCTAATGTTTCGCGTATTTCCTCATCGTTGATGAACTCTTCTGCATGAAGAGATTTCGGATCGTAAATTGCCATGTTTTTCTTCCTTTCTTATGGGTCAGAATGCTCTTTCCCGCAGATCGATATGACCTTCTAGATATGACCTTATTAAGAATCGCGTCTGTTCGGGCGCTGCCGGCAGCGCGGTCTTTCTGCGGTCATTAAATATTGATCGTTTATTAAATTATTGTTATTTACTGATGTCGCCGCGCGACACCACTATGTCGCAGCCCACGGCGCGCATCGACTCTCGCAGCTGTTCGAGATTCTGTGCAGATTCTCTGCCGCTCGACAGCTTGTTGTCGTATAAAGTATACTTCGCCCTGTTCTCGTAAGGAGACAGATTAGGCATGACTACGTTTGCCCCGGCGAGCATGCCTCTTTCTCGCCCGTTCGGGCTTATCGTTCCGAGCGCAGTCGTCGCAGGCAGCAGGATATTCGGCTTTATCAGCCTTATGAGCGACAGCAGATATATCGTCTGCTCCGCAGTTCCCGCAGGCATATCCCGAAACGGTGTATCATGCTGCGGTATGAAAGGCCCTATGCCGCACATGTCCGGCTGAAATTCTTCTATGAATTTCAAATCCTTCGCGATATTCCCCGCCGTCTGATAAGGCGAGCCTACCATGAACCCACAGCCTACCTGAAAACCTATCTCTTTCAGATCTCTCAGGCAGCGCATCCTGTTCTCAAGCGACAGCTCCGCCGGATGCAGCTTCGCGTAATGCTCACTGTCCGCTGTCTCATGCCTCAGGAGATAACGGTCAGCGCCCGCGTCAAACATTTTCTGATAATCCTCGCGCGAATACTCCCCAAGTGAGAGCGTCACCGCGCAATCAGGATATCTCTCTCGTATCTCCGCTATAGTGCCGCATATCTCATCTACAGGTATCGCACCCTCGCCTCCCTGCATTACGAACGTTCTGAAGCCTATGCCGTAGCCCTCGGCGCAGCTCGCGAGTATCTGATCCCTGTTGAGCACATATCGGTCGCACGATGCGTTTGAACGCCTTATACCGCAGTAATAGCAGTCGTTCCTGCAGACATTGCATACCTCGACCAGCCCTCTGATGTAAACATCATTGCCGTAATACCTGCGCCTTGCCTCAAGCGCAGGAGCTGCAGCGTACTCCGCCAGCGCGTCGGTCTGACCGACGACAAGCTCCTCGTACTCATCGACAGTTAAGCTGTGCGTCTCCGCAAGTCTGTCTATCAATCCTTCAAGTCTGTTTTTCATTTTGTATTTTTGTTTTTCCGAAAACATCTCCTTTCCTTAATTATCCGCAAGCAGCAAGGTCCCTATCCTGCCGCGCGCCCACAGCGGCCTACAGCCGCCTGCGTTACATTTCTATCTCCGCATTACTTACGACATTCGAGTACGCCGTTTTTACACTCAGGCCCTTTATATTGCCGAGCCTCCCGGCCAGCGCCGCTATCCTGTCCTGCGGCGCATCGAGCGCAACTGATATGATGCTTATACCGCGGCTCCTGTACGGTATCCCCATCCGCCCGATTATACAATCGCTGAACTCGTGAAGCTGTTGATTCAGCTCAGTCACAGCCTCCTGCTCGTCAACGATTATCGCCATGACAGCAACTCTTGTCTGCATATCGCATACCTCCCTTTCCTGACAGGCTTCTAATTATTTTATACTCTATCCATCCCAATATCAATGATTACCGCCCGAAAAAGCTTCAGGAAATAATTGCCGACGACAACAATAACACCTTTCAAACATCATTTTAAATATGCTTTGCAATATTTTCTAATTTCTGTTAAAATTAAATTTGATTGGCATCAATGCCTGACATCTACCGCGCGTCACCGCGCAGGCTTTACGCGGCTTCAGCCGCAGCTTAAATAGTTGACCGTTGATTTTTAACCGTTACGGAGGCAAAATATGTGGACTTTTTACGACAGACTCATATCCTCGATAGATAAAGACAGCCCAGCCATAAAGGATCTCGTTGTCGGCGCCGAATGGTGCATAGTAATAGCCGATGACGGCGCTGCCGGACTCGCTCCGGTCCGTACCGAACAGTGGAGACGCTTTGAATTCGGCGTTGATATAAAGCCGGGCATGCCGCTTTCAGAAGCAGCAGCGGCAGTAAAGTCATGGAACCCGCATGAAGCAGCTCTCGGACTTGCCGCGATAAATGCATTTTTTAACCGTACATCAAATGTGACCGCCGGTGCGGTCGAATATCCGGGCGGACGCCGCAGCCGCGGCGTATTCATGCAGTTCTGCGAACAGCATACAAAGGGCAGACGGACTGTTATGATAGAGCCGCACTATGACCGTGACGAGCTCGCAAACGCTCCCGGACTTATAGACATAATCAGACTCAACACGACATACCGCGATTACCGCTTCACAGCGTGGGAGGAGCTCATCCCTCAGGCAGACGGCCTCGTAGTAAGCGGTGAAGCTGTAGCCGACAAGCTCGCCGGCACTACAGTAAGAACAGCAGCAGAGCTTAATAAGGACATATTCTTCTGGGGGTCGGACATCCCGCTCGCTCCCGCACTCGCAGCGCTCCCGCGCGAAGCAGGCAGCACAGCAAACGTCCAGGCTACAGGCTTTATAGTAGACGATGTCGAAAAATGCCTCTGGACTGTGAAGCGCGCCGGAAACCGTGACGAGATACTTCGCCTCGGCCACTTCGTTACATTGGACTTTTAATGCATTTAAAAATATACAACATAAAAGTCTGAAAATAGCATATAATATTACTGTATTGTAAAAAATGCGGGCGCCGCGGCGCCCGCCATACATGCACCCGTAGCTCAGCTGGATAGAGTATCAGATTCCGATTCTGAGGGTCGCGCGTTCGAACCGCGTCGGGTGTACCATTCTATAAGCCTTGAAATTACAACATTTCAAGGCTTTTTATTTTATTTAAAATATCGTAAAATCAACCCCAAAATATGCGTTTTGTCCGTTATTTGTCCGTTATTGAAATGAAAAAGCCGATTCGCGATCGAACCGACTTTAATTTTTATATGCTCTTTTTACTGAATATATCGTCAAGCACCTGAGCTGCTTGCTGATGCATATAAAAAACTCATTGAGGCATATCAGGAATCACGTGAGCTTAATGATGAAATGGAGTTGCTGCTGCGCGATGCTTTAGCAGTATAATCCGTTAAAGTAAAATGTTAATAAAGGGGAGATTTTCCCTCCCCGTAAAAATTTTTCTTAAAACTTACACAAATTTCTTGACACTCCCTACTTGAGGATAAATTTACGTGAAGCTTTTTAAATTCACGTAAGTAAAGCCGCCTCTCATTGAAAACTCAACTATTCCACGATTTCGTGACGGCGAATACTGACGGCGAATAATCTTTTAAGCACATGCAGGCGATATATCAAAATCCTTCAGAGTAGATACATACTCCGCAGAGGTCTTTTTATACTCCATGGATGCGTGAGCATAGTAGCGCATTGTAGTCAGGACATCTGAATGACCTAATATCTCACTGACGCTCTTGGCATCTATATTTTTCTCAATGCATCTTGTAGCATACGTGTGGCGCATCGTGTGAAAACCGCGCCTGCGTATGCCGCAGCGTTTAAGCAAAACTTCAAATCTGTACTGACATGTGCGCGGATAAAGCGGCTTATCCGTCTTTCCGGTAAAGATATAAACATCACCAATGCAATGATACTTGGAAATAAAGCTTTTTATGATCGCAGCAAGCTTATCCGGCATAGGAACGATACGGCATGAAGTTTCACTCTTAGGCGTTGTTACGATAAGCTCCCATCGACCGTTTACCTTAACACGCTGTACGCTGCGCTCTATCCGAATCGTATTATTGATAAAATCAAGATCAGACAGTCGCAGAGCACATATCTCACCAAGTCGCAGACCCGTATTAAGTGCTAAAAGCATTGGCAGATTCTTTATACTGTTATCCTTAAGGATCTGTTGAGTTATCGTATTGACCTCTACCTCTGAGAACACGTCAATATTATGTTTTTTTGTTTTTGGAAGATGGATATTCGGCATATCTATAGGATGATCGTGCTCTATTCCAAACTGCTTCATAGCGCATTTCAATACCATACCTATATCACGTACAGTTTTAGGCGAAAGACCGCCTTTTCCGTCAAGACGACCTGACTGTAGTTTCTCAGTAAAGAATTCTGAAATCTTTTTAGCCGTCAGATCTGATACCATAAGAGTGCCAAGCTCCGGAAGTATATGCTTCTCTATCAGAAAAGTATATCGGCTCAAGGTTGATACTTTTACATGCTTTTCAGCATTATCAAGAAACTGCTGAAGCA
>CAVGAH010000117.1:0-6029 GCA_963627215.1 bacterium
CAGTGAATTCATCGTTATCCGGCTGAAACATCTATATCTCCTCCTTTTAAAAGGCTATATGTCCGAAGAGCATTCTTTCACGCTCTCTTGCATCGAAAAGTATGTACTTTCCTGTGTATTTAGAATCGAGCGGCATTGAAAGGTCGCATGTCGCAACACTTGCCTCTACGAAATCAAGCTCTGAGATAGGGACCTTCTTTCCGTCTACCATTCTGTATTTCTTGTCCTCACCGCGCATTCCGATGTTCTTTATAACAACGCACGCAAATGAGAGCTCAAGAACGAGGACTTCAGCCACGTCAAAATATCTTGAGTCAGGCATGCAGAAATGATACTCGTCAAATGAACCCACCTGCAACGGCTTCTTGTGTATCATGATCACTTCTTCTTCATCTTCTATGTTGTTGTTCTTATCCATATCCATAACTTAATTACCTCCGTTGATCGTCAACATTCCGGTCTGCACCTTAACGGCTTAATGCCAATTTATGCATACCCTTAGTTACAATTTTAACATATGCCCGTAATCATTACAAGAATATTGAAATATTAAAATATACGAATGCTTCCGTAGCTGCGACCGTCACCGGTCGTACATCCGGCGCGCGCGGCGCCGCAGCATCGTATTCACTATTAATTATCGATCACTGCTGAGAATTACCGTCCGTACCGTCGGAAAGCGTGGCGTCCTGCTGGTCCGCCGTGTCGTCTTCCTTGTAAATACGTATCTTCCAGTCATCGCAAGCATAATAGTAATTATCAAAGCGCGGAGCGACTATGCCCTCAAGGTCCGATGTAGCAACTACAGAATACGTTCTGTACATAAGGCAGAGATAAGGCATTTCATCTTCAAGTATCTTCTTTGCCTTTTCAAGCGTATTCGTCATTTCGTCATTGTTGAGACCCGACTGCATGGAATCAAGATATCCGTCAAGCGTTGCGTTTGAATAGCGTGCAGGATTGCCGTATGATGAGTGATAGAAGCTCCTCAGGTCGTAGTCCTCAGTGACCTTCCAGCCGCCTATGAACATGTCGTAGCTTCCTGATGATATCGCTGAAGTGAATGATTCTGACGCTACTTCTGACACTGTTACATTTATACCGTACTCAAGCAGCTCTGATGCTATGAGCTGTGCCGCTGTCTTTCTTGACAGGTTATCGGCATTTACTGCGAGCTTTAATGTCAGCTCCGCTCCGTCAGCATTTTCCAGCATACTGTCACCGTCTGTATCGCTATATCCAGCCGTTTTCAGATTGTCGTTTGCCTTATCCTTATCAGGAGAATACACGTTCTTTATCTCCGTACCGTAATATCCCGGATAATACAAGTCATCGCTCTTTGTTCCGTAATTGTAATAAGCAGCACCCCTTATCTCGTCACGGTCCACTATATATGCTATGGCGCGTCTGAGTGCAGGGTCAGCGCATGCTCCCGATGAACAGTTGAAGCCGAGAGCTTCAAATTCATTAGATGTAAAATCTGTCACATTCAGCTTACTGTTTCCTGAAACATCATCTCTGTCAGGCGATGTTTCTATTATCACATCGAGCTCACCTGATTCTACAAATCCGACATACTGAGTTTCTATCGGAGATATAGAGACGATCATTTTATTTCCCGGCTTCTGCCCGTAGTAATTCGGATTTGCCTCGAGCTTAAGCTGCTGCTTGAGGTCGACAGACGTTATCATATATCTGCCTGTTCCGGCTACAGCCTCTTCAGTATTATCAAGAAAAGCCTTCTTAGAAGAAAACTGCGACGAAGAAACTATCGGGAAAACAAAATCAGCAAGCGATATATTCGTCGCAGAGCTGAATCTGAACGTGACCTTGTCGTTGCCTGAAGCTTCAGCCTTAGTTATATACTGCACCTGATGCTTGTACGGCGACGTACCTGCATCCTTGCAGGCATTAAATGAAAAAACAACATCCTTAGCAGAAAGCGATGTTCCATCGCTGAACCTTACCCCGCTCTTAAGCGTAAATGTCACTGAACGCGCCGACCGGTCAATGCTCCAGTCTGTAGCCAGCGAAGGCTGCGGCGCAAGCGTGTCGTCAAGCTCCACAAGCGAATCGTATACGAGCTTGCTTATATGATAGAAGTCGTTATCCTGCGACGTGACCGGATTGACACTGCGCAGCACAGTAGACGACAGCGTTACTTCATCAGAAAGCGTATACGCCTTGCCGTTTTCGTCGTTATTAGTGAATATGCCGCTTTCCTGACATGCAGTTAAAGCGGCAGTACATAAAAAGCACATCACAAGTGAAATTATTTTTCTGCTGTTTGTGCGCATACTATTCTCCTGTTTGTTATGTGATCGATCACTGCATTCCCTGCAGGTCTGTGCGTGATCATCGATCTATATGCGAATCAAGCTCTGCAAGAGCCTTGTCTATATTTCTGTAAAGGTCTTCTTTCGTACCTGAATTATCTATAACATAGTCAGCGCGTGAAAGCTTTTCCTCTCTTGATGACTGCGATTGCATTCGCTTAAGTATCTCCTCGCGTGAAAGACCGTCGCGAAGCTTTATGCGGCTTATACGGATCTCATCATCAAGGTCTATTACCCATGCTTCCTCTGCAGGCTTTATGTTATAAGGCACCTCAAAAAGAAGCGGGTGGTCGTAAAATATTACAGTCTTCTGCAGATAGTCGTCAGGGTCTGTCTCCCTCGTTACATTCTTACAGTGCTCGGCAAATTCATCTGTTTCCGCGTTGATAAGTACATCAACATATTTTTTTATGATATTGTCGAGCTTTTCCTTCTGCTTAGGGTCTGAGAATACTACCTTTCCCACATACTTTCTGTTCATAGTGCCGTCCGGAAGCAACGCATCCGATCCGAATGTCTCAACGATTTCCTTAAGAGCCGGCTGTCCCGGCTCCTGGAGCTTTCTCGTTTCCAGATCAAAGTCAATAGTCTGAAATCCTAACTTATGAAGATATTCAGCTGCAGTTGATTTTCCTGAGCCGATTCCTCCTGTAAGTCCAATAATGTGCATCATATCTACCCTTTTTCCGAAATATTAATTTTCTTAAATTTTCTGTTCCCCACAGCTTATAAAAATGGAGAACATCTGGCGCTGCGTTATTTTAGATCGTACCAGCTGTTGCCTGCATTCACATCAGCAGCAAGCACCACTTTTAATTGTACCGCATCAGTCATGCTTACTTCAAGCAGTTCCTTAACTTTTTCTTCCTCGCCTGCGACACAGTCTATCATGAGCTCATCGTGTATCTGTAAAATAAGGCGAGACTCGCAGCTCTGTTCATTGAGGGCGCGGTACGCGCGTATCATAGCGAGCTTCATTATGTCTGCCGCCGTTCCCTGTACAGGAGTATTCATCGCAAGCCTTTCCCCGAGCTGGCGCGTCATGAAGTTAGACGCGTGTATCTCGCTTATATACCTGCGGCGTCCGAGAAGCGTAGTTACGTAGCTGTGTTCGCGGCAGAATTCTACCATGGAGTCCATATACGCCTTTACGCCCGGGTGCGCTCTGAAATAATCATCTATATATTCCTGTGCTTCCTTGCGCGATATCTTAAGGTCCTCAGAAAGACCGAACGCGCTTATACCGTATATAACGCCGAAGTTTACAGCCTTCGCGCGGCTCCTCTGCAGCGGAGTTACGTCCTCTGCAGGAACGCCGAAAACGCGCGACGCCGTTATAGTATGGATGTCCGAGTGCTGCTCAAACGAATCTATAAGCGCACTGTCGCCCGAAAGATGCGCCATCACGCGAAGCTCTACCTGCGAATAGTCAGCGCCTACGAGTATACCGTCATTATGCGACTTTGTAAACACTCTGCGGAACTGGCGTCCTATATCCTGCCTCACAGGAATATTCTGTAAATTAGGCTCCGTACAGCTGAGTCTGCCTGTTGCCGTTACAGTCTGCTGGAAATGAGCGTGTATCTTTTCGCTGTCGTCTATGAGCGGGAGCATGCCTTCTACGTATGTTCCGTTGAGCTTTGTGAGCATCCTGTACTCGAGTATCAGCGGAACTACAGGGTGTTCGTCTGCTATCTTTTCAAGAATGTCGGCGCTTGTAGAGTATCCCGTCTTTGTCTTTTTACCGTTAGGGAGTCCTAACTTTTCAAATAATATTACTCCGAGCTGCTTCGGCGAGTTTATATTAAACTCCTCGCCTGCAAGTACGTAAATGTCGGAGGTCAGCTTTTCTATGCGTTCCTTCAGGCTGTCGCCTATAGTATTGAGCACGTCTCTGTCAGCTCTTACTCCGCAGCTTTCCATGGATGCGAGTACTTCTACGAGCGGCAGCTCCGCTTCCGTGAGCACTCTTACAAGATCGTAGCGTGCGAGCTGCGCGGCCTGTTCGCTTACGAGCGATGATGATGCCTCAAATATTTTGAGTGCGAGCCTGCCCTGCGTTTCCCATGCATTTCCGAACATGTCTATCGTACATGCTTCCTCTGCTATCTGCTTGTCTGTCGGGAAATCCTTATGATACGCTTCAAGCATGAGCGCTGACAGCTCGTATGATTTTTTCTGCGGGTCTATGAGATATGCAGATATCGCAGTGTCGCAGTACGTTTCAAAGACGTAGCCTCTTGGATCCGGCAGTAATGCCGCGCCGTTTGCGAAAAGCGCGTAATAGCTGTCCTTGAGGTCGTGTCCGCAGATCCTGCCTCTGTATTCCTTAAAGAATGCTGCGAGTGCGCTCGGCGCGCCTTCGTGCCAGTGTATTACGTAAAGTCTGTCAGGCGCTTTAGCTTCTGCGTTTTCTTCGCTGTTGCGCGCGAGCATGCATACTGAGGATATCTCCGGCTTTCTTACGTGCGCGTTGTCATGGAATACCTTAAGCCATATATATTCTGCTGACTTCATTGCATCGAGTGCGTTTTTTAGTTCTTCCGCTCCGTCTGCCTGTATCGTTTCGACCCTTGACGCGTCTGCGGCTGTAATGTCGCCGTAAGGTATATCGCAGCCGTATCCGTCTGCTTCCTGTATGACAGCCGGGCTGTCGTAATCCGAAATATTATTCATTCCTGCATCGCCCGAAACTGATGCTCCCGCATGGAAAGCTGCCGCTGCGTCGTCTGCCGGCAGACCTGCGAGCTTTCTTTCGGATGTGAGGCGCTTTATGAACATGTTGAATTCGAGCTTTTTATATATTTCTATAAGTTTACCGTAATCAGGTTCTTCGTATTTCATCGCCTCGAAATCTACTTCTATAGGGATGTCGCGGCATATAGTCGCAAGGCGCTTGCTCATGACTGCCAGCTGTGCGTTTTCTTCTATCTTGTCCTTTAGCTTGCTCTTTTTCATGCTGTCTACAGACGCTATGAGGTTTTCGACTGAGCTGTACTCGAGTATCAGCTTTGTGGCTGTCTTTTCGCCCACGCCCGGTATGCCCGGGATGTTGTCTGACTGGTCGCCCATAAGACCCTTGAAGTCTATAAACTGCTGCGGCGAGAAGCCGTATTTTTCGTAGACTGCCTTTTCATCGTAAGCGTCGAATTCCGACGTTCCGCGCTTTGTAAATATTATCGTCGTCTTGTCAGATGCGAGCTGGAACGCGTCCTTATCTCCCGTTATGATATACGGCTTTATGCCTGCTTCCTCAGCTGTTTTTGAGACTGTACCGAGGATATCATCTGCCTCGAAGCCGTCTATTTCCAGCATATGGATGTTCATAGCCGCAAGTATGTCCTTGAGCACAGGGAACTCCATAGCAAGCTCAGGCGGCATTTTCTTTCTGCCTGCCTTGTACTCATCGTACTCGAGGTGCCTGAACGTCGGAGCCTTGCGATCGAAGGCTACTGCGATATGGGTCGGCTCATAATCCTTTAATATCTTATTGAGCATATTCAGGAATCCGAATATTCCCTGAGTGTACATACCGTCCTTCGTCATCATCGGACGCTGTATCGCGTAATATGCTCTGTTCATCAGGCTGTTGCCGTCGATTATAACTAATGTTTTTTCCATTTTTCACCTTTTAAATATCTTGCCTCTGCCGGTCAGAAATAATGAATCTGCTTAAAATAATCATTTATGGTC
>CAVGAH010000118.1:0-1642 GCA_963627215.1 bacterium
CGTCAAAATTTCCGAGCGCTACCGCAGTATTTTCTATATTCTGTATTTCAGCTAAATTCCTGAATATCACCATCTGAAAAACACCTTACCTGCTTTAAAATTTCTTTTTTCACGATCGTATACTGCAGTTCCCAGAAACTGACCTGCTGCGCCGTAAACGCAGAACATATCCGAATATTTTTCACCGAACTTCAGGCTGTTTTCTTTTTTAACAGTAACTTTTGCCGGGGAAAGCTTTCCCCCGTTAACATATTTTGCTTGTTCTTCTTCATCAAGAAATATGCTTCCGAAGTGCTCCAGACGCTGCTCTATCGGAATTACAAACATGCTCATGTCGTATTCAAACGAGCTGTCTCTTCGTCTAGCATAAATATCTTCAACACTTATCCCTTCATGGTGTGAAACATATTCTGCCATTTCTTCCAGCGTCACAGCATCATCTATACAGAAGCTTCCGCTCTTTGTTCTTACCAGGAATGACATTGATGCGCCGCAGCCGAGTTTTTCACCTATATCAGTGCATATGCTGCGCACATAAGTACCCTTGGAGCATTTTACATCAAAAAGTACCCGTCCCGGTTCATGAAAAACAGATACAGGCTCTATAGAATGCACAGTTATCCTGCGCGGTTCTATTTCAACTTCTTCACCATTTCGAGCATATTCATACAGATGCTTTCCGTTTTTACGTATAGCAGAATATATCGGAGGATACTGATCCTGTTCTCCCTTCATGGAGTGCAGCGCTTCAATTACCATATCGGCAGTAATGTCCTCTGCCTTTATGCGTGCTCCGCACGCAGACTCAAGAGCTTTGCCCCATATATCGCCTGTGTCTGTAACAGTTCCGAGCAGCAGTTCACACCTGTACTCTTTTTCATCGCACTCTACATACTCTGCTGCTCTGGTTGCAGAGCCCACACACATCGAAAGTACTCCGGCTGCCATAGGGTCAAGAGTACCGGTATGACCTATTTTTTTAGTGCAAAGTATCCGCCTGAGCGCTGAAACGGCATCATGAGATGTCATTCCGGCAGGCTTGAGCAGATTTATAAATCCATCCAAAAGAAAATTTCCCTTCTCTTTTAATTTATTGTGTTTGCGCTATTCTTCTGCTTCATCGTACTCGACCATAGCCTTCTCTACCTCTGACTTTATCAGCGGGAGTGTTTCTTCCATAGTTTTAAGTACTGCACATCCTGCGGCATGCTTATGCCCGCCGCCTCCAAGTCTAACGCATATTTCGGCAACATCGACGTAATTTTTACTTCTGAAGCCAACCTTTATTTCATGCTCACTCATTTCTCTCAGAAAGACTGCTACTTCTACACCCTGTATATCACGAAGCATAGAATTTATTCCATCGCTCTCACTCGTTTTAGCGCCTGCTTTTTCATACATATCAAGAGTAACGTATGCCATAGCTGCGCGTCCGTCGCAGAATGTCTGCATATTATCCATTATCATGGTATGAAGCTTAAGCTTCTGCAGTCTCTGACTCTGATAGAGAGTTATGTTTATATTTTTCTTGTCTATACCGAGCTCTATGAGTTCCGCCGTTATAATATGAGTTTTCTTCGTTGTATTTGTATACTGGAAGTTTCCTGTATCTGTAACTATACCTGTCTACAGTGCTTCGCCT
>CAVGAH010000118.1:1680-5984 GCA_963627215.1 bacterium
AACTATACCTGTATACAGTGCTTCGCCTGCTTCAACATCAAGCTCTATGCCCATAAAATCATACAGCTCATACAGCAGCTCGCATGTGGCTGCTGCATCAGGATCCACAAGGTTTATATCTGCAAAGCCTGATTTAGTAAGATGATGATCTACGCAGGCTGTGCACTTTGCTGCGCCGAAGAAAATATGCTCTCGTTTTGGAAATCTGTCAACATTGCTGCAATCGAGCGCGATACAAAGATCACGCTCAGGCAGCTCTGTCTCCTCATCCGCGTATATTACATAATCCTTATCAAGGAACTTAAGATTGTCAGGTATTTCATCCTCCATGACGATGTCAGCTGTTTTTCCCATCTTACGCATAAGTCCGCACAATGACGCACACGATCCCATTGCGTCACCATCAGCTACCATATGCGGAAAAATATACATTGTCTGTGATTCATTTAATACATCTGCGATCTTCTGCATATCTTCGTGTCTGACATCTAAACCTGCCATATCTTATTCGCTCCTTTCCTCACCGTCATCATCGCTGTCATATTTATCGATTCCAAGACTGTCGATTATCTTTGACATGTGACGACCGTATTCTATAGAATTGTCGATCTTAAAGCTCAGCTCCGGTACATGTCTGAGCTTTACATTTTTGCCGATTTCTCTTCTGATGACTCCTGAAGCGCTCTTCATAGCCTTAAGTATATCATCCTTTTCTTTATCGTCAGCGTCCTCGCTTATACTCTTGCCGAGAACAGAAAGGTATACAGTCGCGTAGCTTCCGTCATCTGAAACATCGACTCCGGAAACACTGACCATCTTGCCTTTCAGCCTCGGATCCTTCAGCTCAAACAGGAGCATATTTCCTGTTATCTTTCTGATTTCCTCAGCGAGTCTGCCTGCTCTGTAGCCTTTGGCCATTTTATCTGTCCTCTTTTTCTTTATATTACATTATTATTAAGACAGGACTACTTTCTCTCTACCTCTACCATCTTGAAGGCTTCGATTATATCGCCCTCCTTGATATCATTGTAGTTTTCGATTCCGATACCGCATTCAAAGCCGTGATTTACTTCCTTTGCGTCATCCTTGAACCTCTTAAGTGAAGATATCTTGCCTTCGTGTATTACTATGCCCTCTCTTACGAGTCTTACACCGGCATTTCTTTCTACCTTTCCTGTAAGAACGTAAGCTCCGGCTATTATACCTACATTAGGTACCTTGAATGTATTTCTTACTTCAACTGTACCTATTACCTGCTCAACATATTCAGGATCGAGCATACCCTTAAGTGCCTGCTCTACATCCTCTATTGCCTCGTAGATAACGCTGTATGTTCTGATCTCAACGCCGTCTCTTGCAGCCACGCTCTGTACAGCAGCTACAGGTCTTACATTAAAGCCTATGATTATAGCTCCTGTAGTGCTTGCGAGCATTACATCAGATTCAGTTATAGTACCTACGCCTGTATGGATGATCTTTACAGCTACTTCTTCATTTCTGAGCTTTTCAAGAGATGTTACGAGAGCGCCTACAGAACCCTGTACGTCAGCCTTGATTATAAGGTTGAGTTCCTTAAGGCTGCCCTGCTCTATCTGGTTGAAGAGCTGGTCAAGAGTAACGCCGGCAGTCTTCTGCATTATCTGTTCTCTCTGCTTTTCTTTTCTGTGTTCCGCTATCTCACGAGCCACTTTATCTGAACTTACAGCGTTGAACTCATCACCCGCTTCAGGTACTTCTGTAAGACCAAGTATCTCTACAGCTGTAGCCGGACCTGCTTTCTTAAGAGCTTCGCCCTTGAAGTTAGTCATAGCCTTTATACGTCCGCTGCAGTTACCGGCTACTATAGCCATACCTACATGCATAGTTCCGTTCAGAACGAGGAGTGTAGCTACAGGTCCTCTCTGCTTGTCAAGTCTTGCTTCTATTACTGAACCGAGCGCAAGTCTTGAAGGATTTGCTTTTAATTCAAGCATTTCTGCCTGCAGGAGTATCATTTCGAGCAGAGTATCTATACCCTCGCCTGTTTTTGCTGAAACAGGAACGCATATAACGTCTCCGCCCCAGTCTTCTACGAGGATTCCGTTTTCAGCGAGATCCTTCTTTACATTATCGATATTAGCTCCAGGCTTATCTATTTTGTTTATAGCTACGATAATAGGAACAGAAGCAGCCTTTGCATGGCTTATAGCTTCTACTGTCTGAGGCTTTACACTGTCATCGGCAGCTACTACGAGTACAGCTATATCTGTTACATATGCACCTCTTGCGCGCATAGCAGTGAATGCTTCATGACCCGGAGTATCAAGGAATACGATCCTCTGACCGTTGTGCATTATTTCAGAAGCACCTATATGCTGCGTGATGCCGCCTGATTCGCTTGAAGTTACGCTCGTCTGTCTTATACGGTCAAGGAGTGATGTCTTACCGTGGTCAACGTGACCCATTACTGTAATGATAGGAGGTCTTGGTTCGAGGTCTTCTTCGCGGTCAGTGAAGCTTTCGATGCCCTCTTCAACTTCCTCTTCTTCTACCTTTCCTATTACAATAGTCTTTCCTAACTCATCACCAAGTATCTGAACTGTATCCTCATCAAGGTTCTGATTGATATTAGCCATGATACCCATCTTCATGAGTGTCATTATTATCTGAGACGTAGAAACATCTATCTGCTCTGACAGTCCCTTTACTGTGATAGGCACTGTTACTATGATAGCGCCTTCAGGGAGTGCTGCAAGCTCTTCCTCAGCTTTTCTTGCAGCTTCCTTACGCTGTTCCTTTCTGAGATCCTTCTTATGCGAATGCTGCGGCTTTGACATCTTCATCATATTAGGGCGTCCGCCTTTTTTATCATTGCTGCCGTTCTTGCGCTTTGAATTTTCTCCTTCAGCGTTTGCTTTGCGATTACGGTCTCTTTCTTTATTATCACGGTTTGTTCTTGAATCGCGTCTCTGCTGCTTCTGATCTGCTGCAGGAGCGCTGTTTCCTCCATATGATGCACTCCTCTGTCCACCTGAAGGTCTGCGCTCGCCTCTGTCCTGTCTCTCTCCGCGGTCATTTCTGTCTGTACGCTGACCTCTGTCCTGGCGCGCAGGTCTTTCGCCGCGCGGCTTTCTGTTTCCGTCAGCATTTCCAGCATTGCCGGTATTCTGGAACGTTTTCTTTCTGCCGTCAGCATTTCTGCCGTTACCTGAAGGTCTGGCATTTCTCTGCTGACGCTGTTCACCGTTTCCGTTCTGTCTTCCGTCATTTCTCTGACCTGCAGGTCTTGACTGATTTCTTCCCTGGTTTCTTTCACCCGGCTCATTCTTCCTTGATGACTGTGCATCAGCTGCAGGCTTCGGAGCTCTCTGCAGTCTGTCGGCAGGACGAGCCTTTGCAGGCTTTGAAGCTTTAGTTACTGCATTTTTAACTGAAGCACAGTCTGCATCACTCAGGTTGTTCATGTGGTTAGTCGCATCTATTCCCATTTTTTTAAGTCTGTCAAGCAGATCCTTGTTGCTCATATTCAGACTCTTTGCTAATTCATACACTCTCATTGGCATAAAACAGCACCTCCTTGTTATACTTCAGGAATTAATTTCTCATTCTGGATCTCCTTTATCATCACTTCTGCAAAATTACGGTCTGTTATCCCGTATATGCCTCTGCCTGTGAAGCCTGTCATTTCAGACAGCGTATCTACAGTTCCATATACTTCAAATCCCACACCGTATCTGCTGCAAAGGTTTTCAAATTTGTCTTTTGTATTTTCCGACGCGTCAGACGCGACGATGATAAGCTTGATACTTCCTTTACTAATAGTGTGAACGCATGTCTGGTAGCCCGAAACGATCTTTCCCGCTCTTCGTGCCAGACCCAGATAGCTCTCAATTTTCTTTTTTTTCATATTTTTCGAGTTCCTCAAATATCGCATCGAGCCTCTCTGAAGGAATCGTCATTCCAAGGCTGCGTGATATTGCCTGCTTCTTTCGTGCTGTCTTGAAGCACGACTGATCAGGACACAGATAAACTCCGCGACCCTGAGCCTTGCCTGTAACGTCAAGCGTTACATTTCCTTCTTTATCTCCCACGATCCTGATAAGCTCTTTTTTGGGTTTTGACTGCATACACCCTGCACATCTGCGCATGGGTATCTTTTTTGTTTTCATAAAATATTACCTGTCTGAATCATCATATACAGTGAAGCCTTCATCCTCATCAGCATAAGCTTCCTCAGATTCAAACTCTTCTGTATCGTATGCTTCTTCGTCAGCATATTCAGCATATTCATCATATTCATCATATTCATCATATTCATCATATTC
>CAVGAH010000119.1:0-5961 GCA_963627215.1 bacterium
AAGCTGCGTAAAATACGCGCCGCACTGATCAAGCGAGCTTGTCAGTGCTCTGCTATGCTTTAAACTTATTGTATGTATGCATTAAATATTGTATAAACAAAAATTCTTTGTTATAATAGTAACAATTGGGTGTGTTAATTGTGTCTATATATCCCCATAGATCAATGCAGCTGCGGCATTCGGCCGTACTGAATGGAAAATACAGATGGTAAGGAAGAATAAAAATGAAAGAAAAAGCTAAGATCTCAGATGCGGTAGTAAAAAGGCTTCCTGTTTACCGCAGATATCTAGAGGAGCTTATAAAGGACGATGTAGAACGCATTTCTTCAAACGAACTGAGCTCTCTCATCGGCTTCACAGCTTCACAGATCCGTCAGGATCTCAATAATTTCGGTGGCTTCGGTCAGCAGGGCTACGGCTACAACATCAAGGGCCTTTACAAGGAAATAAGTACTATACTCGGTCTTGACAGAGAGTACAGGATGATCATAGTCGGAACGGGTAATCTCGGTCAGGCTCTCGCAAACTACACGAAGTACTACAAGCTCGGATTCCCGATAATTGGAATGTTCGATGTAAATCCAAAGATCATCGGACTCAGGATAAACGATATCGAAGTTATGGACAGCGAAGAGCTGCCGAAGTTCCTCAATGAAAATCGCGTTGATATCGGTATCATAACTACAGATAAATCGGCTGCTCAGGCAGTGGCAGATAAGCTCGTAGAGGGCGGTGTAAGAGGCATATGGAACTTTGCTCCGTGCGACCTTAAGGTGCCTGAAAACGTGCCGGTAGAAAACGTACATGTTACGGATACGCTTAATTCACTTGTTTATCATATTATACATGCTGATGATGAATAAAGATCAGATCGTGACAGATCAAGCGGAATGATCGGAATACATAATGAAAGCGCACAGACTGCTCTGTTTTGATACAGGGCAGTTTTATTTGTTTGAAACGCCCGCAGGATGCGTAAGATAAAAAATCAGGGCTTATAGGGGGTATGTCTCAAAAATGAAAATAAAAATGACCCTGTACAGAGTACAGGGTCTGAATTTCTGTCGATGTAAGATTCCTGTCAGAATTAAGCCTGAACAGGAGCGTCAACTGGACATGTGTCAGCGCAAGCACCGCAGTCGATGCAAGTGTCAGCGTTGATAACGTACTTGCCGTCTCCTTCAGAGATAGCTTCTACAGGACAGTCAGCTGCGCAAGCGCCGCATGAGATGCATGAATCGTTAATTACATAAGCCATACGAAATACCTCCTTATATTGTTTAGTTACATATAGCGAATACATTATAGCAGAGAATAAAAAATGTAACAATCATTTTTTTCAGAAATAATTTTGAATATCATGACACGATATTTTCAGATAATTATGCTGTAAATACGCGTCGTTTAACTGTAAAATAGGAATGAGATACGGCGCCTGCGCGTTTTTGTCTGCCGGGCAGACGCAAGGCGGAGCGGAAGGTATTCGTGCAATTTATGCATTAATGCGGTGCTGCCGCATCGTAAGGAGAAGCTTAAAATGAAGGTATACGGACTTGCAGGAAAGAGCGGGACAGGCAAGAGCTATCAGGCTATGAACGTCTGCCGCGACAGAAATATAGAAGCAATAATAGACGACGGTCTTTTCATATGCGATAATGCCGTCCAGGCCGGCCACTCGGCAAAGCGCGACGAAAACAAAATGACTGCGATAAAGACTGCAATATTCAATAATGAAGAGGAACGGGCAAAGGTGGCAGATACGATAAAAAACGTAGCGCCTGCGAGCATACTCGTGCTCGGAACGTCGGAGGGAATGATAGAAAAGATATGCAGCCGTCTGGGCCTGCCGGATGTATCTGAAATGATACATATAGAAGATATCGTCAGCGAAAAGGATATAAAGACGGCGCTTGAGCAGAGACGTGAAAAGGGAAAACACGTCATACCTGTGCCGACATTTGAGATAAAAAACCAGTTTTCGGGATATTTCCTGAAGCCGCTCAACATGTTCAGGATAAAGAACGGTAAGCCGTCGAAGGAAAATGAAAAATCAGTAGTACGTCCGACGTACAGCTATCTGGGTGAATTTACCATTTCTGACAAGGCTGTGCTGCAGCTCGTTTATCATGTGAGCGGGCGCGCTCAGGGCGTTTCGGAGGTCGCAAAATGCACGCTTAAGACGAAGCCTGAGGGGGTAATACTTACTGTGGCGGCGTTTTTTGAGTATGACAGGGAGCTGAGAAAGCGTATAGAGAGCCTGCAGAAGACTGTGGCTGACAATGTCGAGAGCATGACGGCGTTCAATATACTGGCTGTCAATGTTATCGTGAAGGGGCTCAGAGCAGCGCATGCGTAGCTAAAACGATAAGCAAACGAGGAAAAATTTGAAATGGAAAATAATGTATATAAGATAGACGGGTTTGCTGATTTTAATGCAGACCATACTTTTGACTGCGGTCAGTGCTTCCGCTGGAACCGCGAGGACGACGGGAGCTATACAGGCGTGGCGCTGGGGCGCGCGGTCAATATAAGGCTGGATGACGGCGCGCTTGTCATAGATAACTGCACTGAGGATGACTATAAAAATATATGGGCTGACTATCTGGATGCGCAGCGCGACTACAGCGGCGTGAAAACGCTGCTGTCGGCGCATGACGATGTGATGAAAAGGGCTGTTGAATACGGCAGCGGTATAAGACTGCTGCATCAGGATCCGTGGGAAACGCTCATTTCATTTATAGTTTCTCAGAATTCAAATATACCGAGGATAAAGAAGTGTGTCGAATCGCTTTGCAGTAATTTCGGAGAGAGCCTGGGCGAGTATCGCGGTCAGGAGCGCTTCGCGTTTCCAACGGCTGAAAGGCTTGCAGGTCTGACTCAGGATGAGCTTGC
This sequence comes from bacterium, assembly GCA_963627215.1. GTDB lineage: Bacteria > Bacillota > Clostridia > Peptostreptococcales > Anaerovoracaceae > CAKQOE01. The sequence goes on from CAVGAH010000119.1 coordinate 2,893, forward strand.
TGTGTGCAGACTGGGATACCGCGACAAATACATACTCGAAACGGCTGCGGCCGTCGCTGCTGACGGTGGCAAGGCGCTTGCGGGAGCGCGCGGACTTTCGTTTGCCTACGCAGAAAAGTACATACGCTCGCTGAAGGGCGTAGGACATAAGGTCGCAAACTGCATTTTGTTGTTTGGACTTCTTAAATATGAAAGCTTTCCTTTAGATGTATGGATGAAGAGGATAATGCACGAGCTGTACGGGTTTGAAGAGGGCGACATGAAAGGCATGTCGGCGTACGCGCGTGATAATTTCGGCGAATACAGCGGCTTCGCGCAGCAGTATCTTTTTTATTATGCGAGAGAGAATCTGTAAAATAAAAAAGGTTTGATTAATTTGAAAATGTGGGTTGACATATTGCGGTAAGTGGAGTAAATTATCTTTAGCACTCAAAGAGAGTGAGTGCTAACAAATAAAAATGATTCTAATATATAAATGAATTTGAAAGGAGAATTTCAAATGATCAGACCATTAGGTGACAATATCGTAATAAAGCGTCTCGAAGCTGAGGAAAAGACTCAGGGAGGCATCATACTCGCAAGCTCAGCAAAGGAAGTTCCTCAGGTAGCTGAGGTTATAGCTGTAGGTCCTGGACTTGAAGGTGACGAGGAAATAAAGATCTACGGCGGAGAAAAGGTAATATTCAAGAAGTACGGCGGCACAGAGATCGAGTACAACGGCGAAGAGTACATCATCGTTCCTTACGCTGATATCCTCGCAGTTCTCGATTAATCAGGATTGAATTAAGAGGATTCAATTAAACAGTTCTCTGGCGGGCCGGGCCCGCGCATTACGGAACATTGGAAATATTATCTTGATATACTTGAATAAAAGGAGTGCATTAAAATGGCAAAGGAAATAAATTTCGGCGATGAAGCAAGAAAGAAGCTTGAAGCAGGCGTTGATAAGCTCGCAAATACAGTAAAGATCACACTCGGACCTAAGGGCAGAAACGTTCTTCTCGAAAGACAGTTCGGCGGTCCGCTTATCACTAACGACGGCGTTACTATCGCAAAGGACATCGAGTTAGAAGACCCGTTTGAAAACATGGGAGCTCAGCTCGTAAAGGAAGTTTCTACAAAGACTAACGATGCTGCAGGCGATGGTACTACTACAGCTACTCTGCTCGCTCAGATAATCGTTAAGGAGGGTCTCAGAAACGTTGCTGCAGGCGCTAACCCAATGGTACTCAGAAGAGGTATGCAGGGCGCTGTTGACACAGCAGTTGAAGAGCTCAGGAAGATATCAAAGACTATCGACAGCAAGGAAGAGATAGCTCAGGTAGCTTCAGTTTCAGCTGGCGACGAAGAAACAGGCAAGATGATCGCTGAGGCTATGGAAACTGTAGGCAAGGAAGGCGTTATCACTATCGAAGAGTCAAAGTCTATGGAAACTTCGCTTGAGATAGTTGAAGGTATGCAGTTCGACAGAGGTTACCTCTCAGCTTACATGGTAACTGATACAGAAAAGATGGAAGCAGCTCTCGCTTCACCATACATCCTTATCACAGATAAGAAGATCTCAAACATCCAGGAAGTTCTCCCTGTACTCGAGCAGATCGTACAGCAGGGCAGAAAGCTCCTCATCATAGCTGACGACGTTGAAGGCGAAGCTCTTGCAACTATCGTACTCAACAAGATCAGAGGAACATTTGAATGCGTATGCGTTAAGGCTCCTGGCTTCGGCGACAGACGTAAGGATATGCTCCAGGATATCGCAGTTCTTACAGGCGGTCAGGTAATTTCAGATGAGCTCGGTATGGACCTCAAGGAAACTACTCTCGACATGCTCGGTGTTGCTGATACAGTTAAAGTCACTAAGGAAAACACTATCATCGTAAACGGCGCAGGCAATTCTGACGCTATTCAGGACAGGATCAAGCTCATCACAGCTCAGAGAGATGAAACTACTTCTGAGTTCGACAGAGAAAAGCTTTCTGAAAGACTTGCTAAGCTGTCAGGCGGCGTAGCTGTTATCCAGGTAGGCGCTGCTACAGAAACAGAGCTCAAGGACAAGAAGCTCAGAATGGAAGATGCTCTCAACGCTACTAAGGCAGCAGTTGAAGAGGGTATCGTTCCCGGAGGTGGCGTTGCTCTCGTAAATGTTATCCCTGCAGTTGCAAAGTATACTGAATCACTCGAAGGCGACATGAAGACAGGCGCAGCTATCATCCAGAGAGCTCTTGAAGAGCCTGTAAGACAGATCGCTGAAAACGCAGGCTTCGAAGGTTCTGTAATCGTTGCAGAGGTTAAGAACAGAGAAGCAGGCACAGGCTTCAACGCTGCTACTGAAGAATACGTAAACATGATGGATGAAGGTATCGTTGACCCGACTAAGGTTACAAGATCGGCTCTTCAGAATGCTTCTTCAGCTTCAGCAATGCTCCTCACTACAGAAGCATGCGTTGTTGACGCAAAGAAGGAAGACGCTTTCGCTGACGCAGCAGCAAGAATGGCTAACATGGGCGGCGGAATGGGCGGCATGATGTAATCATCGCCGTTTGATCTTTGATCTGTCGGAATATATTGCAAAAACTTAAGAATTTAAATAAATAAAAAACGCGCCGGATGTGATAAAGTGTCCGGCGTGTTTTTGCAAATACAGGACGCCGATACAGGCGTGCATGCACACTTTTTGAGCGTCTAATTGTATTCATAAAATTACAATTAAGAAATGTATACAATAAAAAACTCAGTATCGAATCGATACTGAGTTTAAATAACTGGTATCCCGTGGGGGAGTCGAACCCCCGTTGCCACCGTGAGAGGGTGGAGTCTTAGGCCACTTGACCAACGGGACATATTTTATTTTGTGTCATCGCTGACGACTTGATTAGTATACAACAGGAAAACGCATGATGCAAGTACTTTTTTCATGTTTTTAAAAATTTCTTCAAAAGCCGCGCAGGGTCTTAGAATAAAACATTAATATTTTTAAAACATTAATGAAATCTTCCTGAAATACCATTGAAACATTGGGCGTGTATTATTGTATATATAGAATACGCTATTTATAGAAAGATATACTTT
>CAVGAH010000120.1:0-5769 GCA_963627215.1 bacterium
GGGTCTGGGTTACTTCGGTATGCCGCATATCCTGTTAAGATTTATGGCGATAGAAGACCACAAGAAGCTCAAGCTTTCAAGAAGAGTTGCTACTATATGGGTAGTTATCTCAATGGCTGCAGCAGTGGCTATAGGTGTTGTAGGTCTCAGCATGTCAAAGGCAGGCGTTGTTCCTTATCTCGAAGGCTCGTCAGCTTCAGAGACTATAATCATTCAGATATCAAGTCTCATATCTACGCACGGAGCTATCGCAGCTCTCGTAGCAGGCCTGATAATCGCAGGTATACTTGCGGCTACAATGTCTACATCAGACTCGCAGCTGCTCGCTGCTTCATCAAGCGTATCGCAGAATTTGATAAAGGATTTTGCAGGCATTAAAGTATCACAGAGAACAGAAATGATACTTGCAAGACTTACAGTTATCATTATTTCAGTAATAGCTGCGTTCCTTGCTCAGAATCCTGACAGCTCTGTATTCCGTATCGTATCGTTTGCGTGGGCAGGCTTCGGAGCTGCATTCGGACCGCTCGTGCTTACTTCGCTTTACTGGAAGCGCACAAACTTCTACGGCGCTCTCGCAGGTCTTGTGAGCGGCGGCGCGATGGTATTTATATGGAAATTCCTTGTAAGACCGCTTGGCGGTGCATGGGATATATATGAACTGCTCCCTGCGTTTGCTGTTTCAATGGCAGTAATAATCATTGTCAGCCTGCTGACGCCTGCTCCGTCTAAGGAAATTCAGGACGAATTTGACAGGGTAAAGGTTCACGAATAACCTCGTACCCGAGCGCCGGGCGCTCCAAAGATATTCAGAATAAAGGACGAGCTCAATAATTTTAAAATAAAGTATGTGAAAAAAATGAGCAGCCGCTTTTTGCGGCAGCTCATTTTGTGTATAATAGAAAAAATAGGATAAAAAGCATGGAGAACATGTTTACTGTAAATAAGGAGGAATATTTACTTATGATAAGAAAGAAAAAGAGCATATTAAGCATAATGCTTGCTGTACTTTTATGTGTCACGAGCTTTGCGGGATGCGGTTCAAAGGACAATACGAACGACGGAGCGACTGAACCGTCGTCATCTGTAGACAGTACAGGCAGCGACAGCCAGGATAACAGCGCTGTATATCAGCAGGAGCCTGTAAAGGAATTTTCTGCTGACGAGCTGCTTTCAGGAAAGCATCACGTAGAGATGGACATGGGCGACCTCGGCGTTATAAAGCTGGAGCTTGATGCAGATCAGGCACCTATATCCGTAACAAACTTTATAGATCTTGCAAAACAGGGATTTTATGATGGTCTGACATTCCACAGGATATTCCCGGGAAGCTTTATGCAGGGCGGCGACCCTAACGGCAACGGTACAGGCGGTCCCGGATACAGAATAAAGGGCGAGTTCACGGCAAATGGTGTAGAAAACAATATCTCACACGTTCGCGGCGCTATATCTATGGCTCGTACTCAGGATTACGACGGAGGCGGCTGCCAGTTCTTTATTATGGACAGTGATTATACTGATTTTGACGGTCAGTATGCGGCTTTCGGCAATGTAACAGATGGTATGGATATAGTAGATAAAATCTGCACTGAAACTCAGATAGAGGACAGCAACGGTTCTGTAGCCGCTGATAATCAGCCTGTTATAAAGGAAATAAGAGTTATCGACTAAAGGATATCTAGTCCCGGTTCGTTACAGGGTAAATTAAAAATATTATCGTTTAATTACGATGCGGCATCCTGCTGTTTTATCAGCAGGATGTATTGTATTGATGGAACGCAGGGAAAACTTAATGCAATCGAAAAAGTAAAGGTACAGGCGTAATAAAATGCAGAAAAGGATAAACTGTATAAAAAAGCAGACAGAGAACAGATTTCTCAATATGTACGAGCTTGATTTCACACACAGGGACGGAACGACGAGCCCGTATTTTATGGCGTCGCGCACGCAGGACCCGGACAAGCTGAAGCTTCATACAGATGAAAAACCGGCTGACGCAGTAATGGTATATGCAGTTACTGATGAGGGCAGAATAGTACTGGAAAAACAGTACAGGCCGACTATCGATGAATATATATACGAGCTTCCTGCAGGGCTGTGCGAGCCGGGTGAGAGCGTAAATGAGGCTGCTGTGCGCGAATTTTTTGAAGAAACAGGAATGAAGCTGACGCTCAGAGAAGGTCATAACTCTTCAAGACCGTATTATACATCTATAGGACTTTCTGACGAAGCAATATCTACAGTTTTCGGGCGCGCGGAGGGCATACCGACGCCTGAAAATCAGGAAGATACGGAGGATATTCATGTAGTTCTGGCAGACAGAGATGAGTGCCGTCGTATACTTCAGGAGGAGCATGTGACGATAATGTGCGCTTTCCTGCTGTTAGGATTTATAAAGGCTGCGGAAGACCCGTTTGATTTTCTCGTATAGCGGGCGCGGGCTGCTGAAACGCATTAGATGAGCTATTTGGTACTACCAATTTAATCATTGCAGTAATTCTTTGAATGCATTGCAATTACATGTATACAGCTTATCGGAGGTTATCGGATAACGCAGTTTGTGAGAAAATTAACGCATGAAAATGGGTTGACATTATACTGAATTCAGTATACATTAATAACGGACGATGTAATGTACGGAAAACGATACAAAAATTGTTGTACAAACAGTTGTCTATTTATTTAATCGGTCGGCTCTAAAGGGCGGCTGTGTTTAAATGTTGTACGGCGCGACCGGAAGCCATGCGGCGCTTGAGGCAGGCACGCAGGAACGGCGCGGCGAAACGCAATAATGTTTTTTTTATTACTAAATGTAAGAAGGTGTTTTTATGAAAAAAAGTTTCAGAATCCTGCTGGGCTCGCTGCTCGTATTCATAATGAGCGCGCCTGCCGTATTTGCAGATGAAGCTGCTCATGAAGCAGTAGCTGAGGCACTTCCTATATGGAGCATCATTCCTTTTGCCGGCATGCTGCTTTCTATAGCGATCGTACCTCTCGTAAAGCCTGAATGGTGGGAACACAACATGCTCAAGGCAGCTATCGCGTGGTCTCTCGTATTCCTCGTACCGTTCTGCATCGCATACGGTCCGGGCGAAACACTGTTCAGATTCCTTGAGTCAGTTCTGCTCGACTACATCCCGTTCATCGTACTGCTCTTCGGACTTTTCGTAGTTGCCGGAGGCATCGCTCTCAAGGGTACATTAGTCGGAACTACTAAGGTAAACGCGCTCCTGCTCCTTATCGGTACAGTTCTCGCAAGCTGGATAGGTACTACAGGCGCAGCAATGCTCCTTATAAGACCGCTTATCAGAGCAAACGCATGGAGAGAAAAGAAGGTACACGTTATCGTATTCTTTATATTCCTCGTAGCCAATATGGGCGGATGCCTTACACCGCTTGGTGACCCTCCGCTGTTCATGGGATTTCAGAGAGGCGTTCCTTTCACTTGGACGTTCCACCTGCTCCCAATATTAGCATTTAACCTCATCGTTATGTTTGCGATATTCATCGCGCTCGACAAACATTTCTACAAGCAGGAGATCGCAGCAGGCAGATCGCCTCAGGATATGATGGGCAACTCAGCTAAAGAGCCTATAAGACTTGAAGGCGCTCACAACCTGATATTTATCGCTATGATAATCCTCGGCGTTGTACTCAGCGGCGTACTTCCTAACATGTTTGATTTCTTCGCTGACGGCGCAGGCATCCACATTTACGATGAGATCGTATTCCCTTACGCAACTATCGTTGAAATCGTGATGATACTCGTGGCTGCGTTCCTCTCACTCAAGACTACAAAGACTTCTATCAGAGAGGCTAATGAATTCAACTACGGACCTATCGAAGAAGTTGCAAAGCTCTTCATCGGTATCTTCATTACAATGATACCTGCACTTGCACTCCTTAAGGTTCACGGCGGTCAGCTCGGTCTCGACCAGCCATGGCAGATGTTCTGGGCAACAGGCGCGCTTTCATCATTCCTTGATAACACGCCGACATACTTGGTATTCCTGCAGACAGCAGGTGCTCTCGGCGAGACAACAGGTATCGTAACTTCTGTAGGTATTGTTGAACAGCTCATGCTCGAAGCCATTTCAGCCGGTGCTGTATTCATGGGTGCTGTCACTTATATCGGAAACGCACCTAACTTTATGGTTAAGTCTATCGCTGAAGGAAATAAGATAAAGATGCCAAGCTTCTTTGGATATATGGCGTGGTCAGTATCTATACTTATCCCGGTATTTATCCTTGATACTATCGTATTCTTCGTATTGAAGCTCTTCTAAAAAACGGAACTGAATAAAGCATAGTACGGGTGGCATCGTTTAATTACGATGCGTATTGAATAAAAATGTTAGAGGCTGTCCATTGTGGGCGGCCTCTTTTTTACAAAATGGATATTCAGTAATATGCCTGTGGCGCGACCTCGCGACCTCATGGGGTGGCTTACGCTGGTCAGTGAAATAAAAAAGGACCGGCCCTGGAGCCGGTCCAAATAATATAAACATTGTTAATTATCTCTGATTGCTTGCTTTAAGAACGTTCTTTATCTTGTGCTGAACCATGCCGCGGATAGCGTCTCTTGCAGGCCCGAGGTATTTACGAGGGTCGAAGTCTCCCGGATGCTCAACGAGATACTGACGGATAGAAGCAGTCATTGCAAGTCTGAGGTCAGTGTCGATGTTTACCTTGCAGATGCCGTACTTTGCAGCCTCAGTGATCATTTCTTCAGGAACGCCCTGCGCTCCGGGAATCTCGCCGCCGTACTTGTTGCAGAGCTCAACGAACTCAGGCAGTACAGTAGACGCACCATGAAGAACGAGTGGTGTGTTAGGGATAAGAGCGTGGATTTCTTTTAATCTTTCGAAGTCAAGATAAGGCTCGCCCTTGAACTTATAAGCGCCGTGGCTCGTGCCGATAGCGATGGCGAGTGAGTCAACGCCTGTGCGTTCAACGAACTCAGCAGCTTCCTGCGGGTCAGTGAATGTAGCTGAACGAGCGTCTACCTTGATGTTATCTTCAACGCCTGCGAGCTTGCCGAGCTCAGCTTCTACAACTACGCCGTGAGCGTGAGCGTATTCGACTACCTGCTTTGTGAGAGCTATGTTTTCTTCAAACGGGTGCTTTGAGCCGTCTATCATTACTGATGTGAAGCCGCCGTCAACGCATGATTTGCAGATCTCGAAATCTTCGCCGTGGTCGAGGTGAAGAGCGATATCTAAACCTGTGTCCTCTATTGCAGCTTCTACGAGCTTTAAGAGATAAGCAGGCTTAGCGTACTTTCGTGCACCGGCTGATACCTGCAGTATGAGCGGAGCATTTTCAATCTGAGCAGCTTCGACTATGCCCTGGATAATTTCCATGTTGTTTACGTTGAATGCGCCGACAGCGTAGTCCGCATTGAGTGCCTTTTCAAACATTTCTTTAGTTGTTACAAGTGCCATATGAGATTTACCTCCTGAATAAGCAGCAGTAAAAAACGATAACTTTAATAAATAATAATGTACTTTGCCCGCCCGGCGGGTCTGAAGCAATATGCCTGCGGCGCCCCATCCGCCGAGACCTCCGGTCACAGGCACAGCACCAAATCAATTTTACTACAGATTCATAAAAAATACCATATGTGGTGTGACCGTTGTTGTCAACAAAGAGAAAAAGAAGTAAAATGATAAATATTTATTGTGCGCCCGGCGCACGGATAGACGGAATCGTGCATTACTGATAGACGATGTATATAAACTATTGATGATGCGCTATTAAGGCGCGAAT
>CAVGAH010000121.1:0-5659 GCA_963627215.1 bacterium
CGCAATTTCTGTATGAGGCCTGCGCGCCGTATCAGAGATACGGGCAGGACTTCAACCGTCACGTATATTTCGAAGGCAACAAAATGCGTCCTGTGCTTATAGAAAAGTATAAATAGTATGATAAATCGATAAAAGTCAGTGCAATTTGTTTGAAATGAAAGGGGCGGTGAAAAGAGATTTGAAAAATACAGAATTAAAACGAAAACTGCTTAAACGCACAGGAGCATTACTCTGTACAGCAGCATGCTGTTTTATGATAATGACACCTGAAAGCATCGTATCTGCAGCAGATACGACCGTAGAAACAACAGGCCCGTATGACATAATACTTTCTATAACAGATAATGCGGCTTCAACTATGACAGTGACATGGCATGACAGCACTGATGTAAAAAGCTCGAATGTAATATACAGTACATCTGCCGGCCTGGCCGGCGCAGGTAAGGTCTCAGCTTCGCGCGTCGATATAAAAAGCGGCATTCCGCTTGACGATGCGGTATTCACTGCAAAGCTCACAGGTCTGAAGGCAGGAACGACATATTACTACTGCATAGATAACGGGAAAAAACGCAGTGAGGTAAAGTCTTTTGAGACAGCTCAGCAGGGCAGCAGCTCAGGTACGGCATTCATGTACATGGGTGATATACAGGTCAGCAGTGATGCTATAACGGAGTTTGACAGATGGGGCAGCTTTCTTAAAAATGTATATAAAAGCAATCCGGATGTGAGCTTCGGACTGTTTGGCGGCGATATAGTCGAAAGCGGCGTAAGCGCAAAGCAGTTTGGATATTTCCTTAAGAACGCTTCAAGCGTGTTTTCATCGATACCGTTAATGGCGACTAACGGCAATCACGAGAGCAACTTCCCTGACACGGGAAAGCCTGAGCTTTATCTCGATATGTTCTCGCTGCCGCAGAACGGGCCTGACGGCTTTAAAGAAGAATTTTATTCTTTTGATCACAACGACTGCCATGTGACCGTGCTCAACTCATGGGTGTTCTCTGGTGAGCAGAAGCTCAGCAGCGCTGATTACGACAGGATAAAAAAGTGGATAGACAACGACCTGAAAACAAGCAAAGCGAAATTCAGCATAGTAGTAATGCATCATCCTGTATACGCGCTCGCAAATGACAATGTCTCGGCGAAGGTGTATGACGAATGGAGACCGATATTTGAGGCTGACGGCGTAGATATCGTGCTCTGCGGGCATCAGCACGTGTACGCGCGCTCCTATCCGCTGACTTCGGGCAGTATAGACTACAGCAACGGTATTACATATATTATGGGAATGTCAGGTCAGAAATTCTATACATCAGCTGACGAAACAAAACAGGAGCGTGTCGTTTACAGCGTTGCGAACTGCCAGATAATAAGGACATCAGGCGACCAGCTCACTCTTACGACTGTTGATGAATCAGGAAATGAAATAGATTACTGGACTACGACAGTCAGAAAGAAGCCGTCAGGCGGAGCAGCGGAGGACAACGGAAGCATCACCGGCATCAAAAATATAAAAGCTGTAAGGCCGCTTGCTATAGTGGCGGCAGTAGTTGCAGGCGCGGCAGGCCGCGCAGCGTGATAAAGCATATTCATTTCAGCAGGGAAGTGGCGTGAGCCATATTCTCGATAATACGGAGGAGAGCAATAAAATGAAACTCAGGGGACAATATTTCAAAAAAGCGCTGAGCGCTGTTCTGGCGGCGGCAATGCTCGTCGGCAGTATCGCAGCCGTTCCTGTCTCAGCCAAAACGCAGTCGTCTGCAAAAGGCGATATGCTGTTTTTCTATGCGACTGACAAAAATGGAAAAGATGTACTGGTAAAGGCTCTTACATATGATGAACTTAGCAGTCTCTCACATGGTCAGTCTGACGGGTCTTCGTACATGTACTCAACAACTGACAATTACCCGACTACACAGTATTGTGAAGGAAAAGGGTTTACGATACCTGAGTTGGTAAAGTATGTAAGCGGCGTTTCGAGTGTCAGCGGGGCTGACAAAATGACGTTCGACGGTAATGATTCTATGGGATTCATGGCGACAGACAGCTACGGAAATTACAACAGAACATGGACTGCTGAAGAGCTTTACGGGCAGAAGCGCTATTACTTTGAGGGACTGTACGGCAGCAGCGGCTGGAACACAGGCTGGGAAAGCGGCGCGGAGGACACTTCGAAATACGGCATGACTCTTGAGGAATACAACTCAAAATACGCTGCGGCTGACAAGTATTACAACGATAAGCGCGCAGTATTTAACAGCGGCGTAGAGATGCCTGTAATACTTGCGACAGAGTCGTATTCCGGCAGAACTACATCGGAAACTCTCGTCGCGTCTACAGAGCCGGGGCTGGCGGGATACATAAGCGCGAACGGCGGAAAGGTGTCGGGCTGCCTTTCAAATGTTCTGAGCGACGCTTATTCACTCAGGCTCTGCGTACCGATGACTGAAGCGGATCTGATGTCCGGCCACAGAACGTCTTACGATACATTTAAGTGGGTATATAATGTTCGCCTTAAGGACGCATCGCCGTCTGTAGTATCTGCAGGAACAGTACCTGCGCCGACAGCAAGCTTCAGCGTCAGCGGAGATACATTGAACATCACTATGAGCTGCGCTGATTCAAAGGCGGATATATATTATTCATTCGACGGCTCGCCGCAGATAAAGTACACAGGCGCAGTGAGCTACGACGTAAAGGGCAAAGATCTCACATCGAGCCCGGTGACTGTTTACATGAGAGCTGTCAGAGAAGGTTATGACGATGCAGGTGTCGTAACTGCAAAATATCCACAGTCGGGAGTTACGTTCCAGACGCTTTACAGCGAGCAGACAGGCAAGGACATCGTATTTACAGCGGAAAGCAGTGTCAGTGCGGCTGACTGGAACAGCTGGGCGGGCAGCATCCTCGGTATTTCGGCTAAAAAACCGCAGAGCAATGAATACGCCGGTCTCAGATCGTCTGACTATTCTGTAAATAACAGCGCAAAAACGATAACATTCAATAAGGATATATTTGACACTGCGGGAGCGTACAGCTTCATAATTTACTCAAAGGGATTTTCAAATAAAAATCTGTCAGTTTCTGTAAAGAAAGCAGCTCCGGCGCTTACAGGCGGCTCATACCCTGCAGGTCAGGCGATGACGATAACATTTAACGACAGCGAATATCAGAACGGTCTGTATATATACGCGGCAAAGTCAGCCGACGAGAACGGCGTGCTTATCCCTGCGACATATCTCGACAGGACGCAGGCAGGCAAGGTGACGATAAAGAAGGAATATTTCGATTCCGAGACATGCGCGCTCAAGGATGCAGGAAAATATACGCTCGAATTTACAAATAACAGCTTTACACCAGTAAGCCAGAAAATGGAAATAACGATAACAGACGCAGGAGCGACGGCCCCGCCGTCAGACGGTACAACATCATTTACTGATGTAAGCGCAGGCGCGTGGTATGCGGATGCAGTAAAATATGCTGTAGATAATGGCCTGTTCAGTGGAACATCAGCAACTACGTTCAGCCCTTCAAAGAGCATGACAAGAGGAATGCTCGTTACAGTGCTCTGGCGTATGGAGGGAACGCCTGAACCGGCTTCGCAGGCAGGATTTAAGGACGTGGCTGCAGGCGCTTATTACGACAAGGCTGTATCATGGGCTGCAGCAAACGGCATAGTCAGCGGACTTTCCGCTGACTCCTTCGGACCGGGAAGAGATATAACTCGTGAGCAGCTTGCAGCCATACTTATGAGATATGCGAAGTTCAAGGGCGCTGATGTTGCTGCGTCAGGCGACATAAGCGCGTTCCGGGACAGCGGCAGCGTGGCTTCATATGCGACAGATGCAGTGAAGTGGGCTGTCGGAAACGGTTATATAGGCGGTGTTACTTCAGATACGATAGCTCCGAAGGCAGGAGCGACGCGCGCACAGGTAGCAGCCATACTCATGAGATACAGTGAAAAACAGTAAAAAAAGGAGAATATTACATAATGAAAAAGAGACTGATAGCGGTTCTGACTGCCGCTGCATTAGCCGTTACAACGTTTGCGATGCCTGTCACAGTATCGGCAAAGACGCATCCTGACGGTCAGGTAGTAGGAACTACGCTGTTTTACGTTAAGAACAGCAGCGGTGAGAGAGTGCTCGTATCACAGATACCTATAGAGACGCTCGATGCTGATATGAAGGCAGGAAAGATAGACAGTACACTTCATAATTATTCAATACTTGACAGATATGTAACTACAGTACATCAGGAGGCTCAAGGCTTTACTGCAGGAGAATACGTTAAATATGCCCAGAGTAAGTCAGCAGATGCTGATGTAAGGGCAGCGTCACTGTCATTCGAAGGAAAAGACAAGATGGCATTCTGGGAGATGGATGACGTTGATTATGACGAATCGGACACGTATACATACGACCAGCTTTACGGCGTTCAGCGCTATAATTTCCCTATGCTTTACAAATACTGGAATTACAGAACTCAGGATTATTACGATCCTGACGGGAAGATGACGCGCGATCAGGTAATTCAGTACATATGGGAAAATCGTCAGCCGGAAACATTTATACTTGCAGTAAAAAGCTATTCTCAGCGCTATATGGTAACTGATGAAAAGTACGGAGAGAGCGATTATTCTATGGAAAGCTACTGGCAGAGCAGAGGGCTGCTCGACAGCGAACGCGCTATCAGAATGATGGTCGGAATGACTGAGGACGAGCTGAAAAATGCTACTCCGACGGCCAGCAATACGCGATACTGGGTACAGAGCACTATGCTTGACATGGTAAACGCCCCGGCATTAAAGTCAAAGGGCGAGGTAGCGGCTCCGACGGCAGTGATGACTGACGACGATAATTACTATTATATAAAGCTGTCGTGCGCTACAGACGGTGCGACTGTATATTATAACAACAATTACCGCAATCCGAGCTACATGCCGTCGATGGATTATGACGGTGAGGCGATAAAAATAGAAAAGTCGCTCTTCCCGGATGGTAAGGTGACTCTTACAGTCCATGCCGTAAAGGATGGTTACACTGACGAGGGCGTTCAGACGCTTACGCTTACTTCATCAGGTAAGGGTGCTCCTGCCGATACAGGAAATAACAACGAAAGCAGCACAAAATGGAGCGATGTAGCATCTAACGCATGGTATAACAGCGCTGTTTCATACGTGACAGACAAAGAGCTTTTCGACAGCTACGGTAAGGCGACAGGCAGCGCTGACAGCAATACCTTCGGACCAACGAAGCCTATGACTCGACAGATGCTCGTTACAGCGCTTTATCGTATGGCAGGCAGCCCATCGGTATCAGGCACGATACCGTTTACAGATGTTGCATCAAACGCTGCATACAGAAATGCTGTGACATGGGCTTATGCAAATAGCATCGTAAACGGCATATCAGCAACATCATTCAGTCCTGACAGCTCTGTAACGCGTGAGCAGATAACGGCGCTCTTCTGCCGCTACGCTAAGTTCAGCGGCGCAGACACTTCAAAGTCAGGTGACATATCTTCGTTTAAAGACGCTGCGAGCGTTTCGTCATGGGCGCTTGCTGATGTAAAGTGGGCTGTCGCTGCGGGAGTGATAAACGGCAATGCAGACGGTACTCTTGACCCAAGGGGGACTGCAACTCGCGCACAGATGGCT
>CAVGAH010000122.1:0-5561 GCA_963627215.1 bacterium
GCGCTGCAGTAGTTGCTGCTAAGGGCGCTATGGAACACGGACTCAAGACTGTAGAAGTTTATGTAAAGGGTCCGGGTTCAGGCAGAGAAGCTGCTATCAGAGCTCTCCAGACAGCAGGTCTTGAAATTACAATGATAAAGGATATTACACCAATTCCTCACAATGGCTGCAGACCGCCAAAGAGAAGAAGAGTGTAGTAACAGGATATTTCAGGAAAAGGAGGAATAATAAAGCATGGCTAAGAATAAACAGCCGGTTCTTAAGAGAGCGAGAACTCTCGGCATAGAACCAGGATTTATGGGCATTGACAAGCAGTCTAAGAGAAACCCTAACCAGAGCAGAAGAAAGAAGAGCGAATACGCTACTCAGTTAAATGAAAAGCAGAAGGTTAAGTTTGTTTACGGACTCCTTGAAAAGCAGTTCAGAAATACATTCGAGAAGGCTCAGAAGAGACCAGGAAGCGCTGGTACTAACCTTCTCATTATGCTCGAAAGAAGATTCGACAATGTAGTTTACAGAATGGGCTTCGCAGCTACAAGAAGAGAAGCAAGACAGCTCGTTTCTCACGGTCACTTCACTGTAAACGGTAAGAAGGCTAATATCCCTTCAATGGAACTTAACGAAGGCGACGTTATCGCAGTTAAGGAAAAGAGCAAGAGCTCTCCAAAGTTCAAGCAGATCAGAGATATGATCATCACTACTCCAAAGTGGGTTACAATTGATGTTGAAAAGTTAGAAGGCAAGATCATTGCACTCCCTACAAGAGAAGATATTGATGTACCTATCGCTGAACACAACATCGTCGAATTATACTCTAAGTAGTATAGTCGGAATAGCGCTCGTCATATAACAGGTTACATTTTGAGGGTTATAAGGGAGGCATTCGAGTGATAGAAATCGAAAAACCAACAATAGAATGTATCTTCGATGATACAGATAAGAACTACGGAAAGTTTGTTGTTGAACCTCTTGAAAGAGGTTACGGCACAACGCTTGGAAACAGCCTTAGAAGAATACTTCTTTCGTCACTTCCAGGTGCAGCAGTAACATCAGTAAAGATCGACGGCATTCTCCACGAGTTCTCAACAGTTCCGGGTGTTAAGGAAGACGTTACTGAGATCATTCTTAATCTCAAGAAGCTTTCACTTCGCCTGAACGGTGATACCCCTAAGAGAGCCATTATCAATGCAGTGGGTCCAAAGGAAGTAACAGCAGCTGACATCATCGTTGATTCAGATGTTGAGATATTCAATCCTGAACTTCACATTGCAACACTTGACGAAAATGCTTCATTAGTGATGGAAATTAACCTTGCTACAGGTCGTGGATATGCTCCTGCAGATCAGAATAAGACTGAAAGCACGCCTATCGGTGTTATTCCTGTAGACAGTATTTATACTCCTGCAAGAAAGGTTAACTTTACGGTGCAGAACACAAGAGTAGGGCAGATTACTGACTATGACAGACTGATACTCGAAATCTGGACTGATGGAAGTATCACGCCTGAAGAGAGTGTTTCCATAGGTGCAAAGATAATGCAGGAGCATCTTAAGCTCTTCATCGATCTGACTGACAGTATGGACTCCGTTGAAATCATGGTTGAAAAGGAAGAAGATCAGAAGGAAAAAGCTCTTGAGATGACTATCGAAGAGCTTGAACTTTCAGTAAGATCTTTCAACTGCCTTAAGAGGGCAAATATAAACACAGTCGAGGAACTCACTCATAAGTCTGAGGACGATATGATGAAGGTTAGAAACCTTGGTAAGAAGTCTCTCGATGAGGTTAAACATAAACTTGAAGAACTCGGTCTCGGCCTGAGACCTAATGAAGATTAAGTAGAGGAGGGACTACAAGTGAAGGGACATAGAAAGCTTGGAAGACCTACAGCTCACAGAAAGTCAATGCTCAGAAATCAGACTACTGATCTTCTCAGAGAGGGTAGAATCACTACTACACTGACTAGAGCTAAGGAAACAAGAAGAATGGCTGAAAAGATGATCACTCTTGGTAAGCGTGGTGATCTTCATGCAAGAAGACAGGCTCTCGCTTACATCTATGATGAAGATGTAGTAAGAGAACTTTTCGACAATATCGCACCTAAGTATGCTGAAAGAAACGGTGGTTACACTAGAATCATCAAGCTCGGACAGAGACAGGGCGATACTGCTGAGATGGTATTCTTAGAATTAGTATAATAATTTATAAATTTATAAACGGCTGTCGTATTTGCGGCAGCCGTTTTTCGTCGTGTGCGCGCCGGGCGCGCCCAATTTGAGTTTTTATTCAGGAAATATTCATTCATTTATGGCGGAGCAGGGAGGAAAGTATTTTTTATTTATCTTTGTTTTTGTAATCAAGGTATTTCTTTTGGGTGGCAAGGCCGCCGCGTATGTGGCGCTCTGCTTTATTGTTGTCGAGGACGTGTTTTACTTCTTCGGCCAGTGGAGGGTTGATTTCTTTAAGGCGCTCGACAAGGTCCTTATGTATCGTTGATTTGCTTATTTTGAAATGACCGGCGGCGTTTCGGACGGTGGCTCCCGTTTCAAGCACGTAGGCAGCGACCTCAAGAACACGCTCTTCTATGTAATCTTTCATTTATTTTGTACCCCTTTCGAGATGGAATTCTCTACAAAACATATATATGCGGACTTATTTGTATATATTTCTATTTTTGTTGCCGAAATGCCGGAATTATAGGATAATAAATATGTGAATGTGTTTGCTTCACATGTAGCAGCGCCCGGCGCTGAAAAGAAGGAACAAAATTAAGAGTACAATTAATATCGGAAGGAAAAGAAAATGGCTAACGTAAAGAAAAAGAAGAGTGTAAAGAAAAACAGCAACTACCAGAAGACATATAAATATGTAACTATAGATCAGCTCTGCCGCAAGACTCTGTGTGATTTCAGAAATATGGAACCGCCGAGAGCAGAACTTGGCGAAAAGCCTGAGGTCGATGAAAACCTTTATAATACAGCCGTTGAGCTCTGCTGCATGGCAGGCGCTATCTCAAAGGACGAAAAGGCAGAGGTCTTTGACGGAAAGAATCATCAGAAGATGTCTGATGAAGAAGTGAGTGCTTTCACTGATATACCTCTCCACCAGGTGCAGAAGAATCTTTTTGCATTTAAAATAAAGACGTCTGATGATTATGCAAGAGCAAGCACGATAAAGCTGGCGCTTTGCGACCTTGTGGCTACGATAATCCAAAAGGCTGTAGACGAGGATAGAGATATTACTGAAGAAGAACAGCGCAGAGCAGTAGGGTACATCAATTTCTGCTCATTTATCGGACTTATATCTGACGAGCAGAGCTCGCTCCTGTACTTCCCTGTAAAGAGGAAGCAGACACTCGAGCTGCCTGTAATAGCATCTATCACAGGTCTTGATGTTGAGACTCTCCAGAAAATGATAAAAAAATAATCAGTCGTTATGAGCAAACGTAAGGAAAGAAATACAAAAGGACGTATAATTACAGCGGCGTGGAAACTCTTTTATGAGCAGGGATATGAAGATACTACTGTAGAAGAAATAATTGATGAATCGGGTACATCAAAAGGATCGTTTTATCACTATTTTAACGGTAAGGATGCACTGCTCAGCACGTTGTCAGTAATGTTTGACGAGAAATATCAGGAGCTTGCAGCGGAGATGGACCCGGATATGGATGCGTTTGACAAGCTGCTTTTGATGAATCATGAGCTTTTTGTCATGATCGAGAACGAGATAGACCTTGACCTGCTGGCGCGGCTTTATTCTACGCAGCTTATAACGAAAGGCGAGCGTCACTTGATGGACCACAACAGGTTTTATTACAAGCTGCTGAAGCAGGTAGTTTCACAGGGTCAGAAGCGCGGAGAGCTGACAAACGATATGACTGTAAATGAGATCGTGAAGGTATATGCTTTCTTTGAAAGAGCATTCCTGTATGACTGGTGCATATCGAACGGTGATTATTCGCTTTCAAAATATACGGATGAGATGCTGCCTGTTTTTATCGGCTTCCTGCGTCGCAGCTGACGGGTTATTTAAAGATAAGATCAAAATCGTGCATAGCTATTAAACGATGCGATAAAAGCAATAGAAAAAATGTATTTCTATTAAAAGTAATGAACTTAGAATGAATAAAAGTCTAATTAAAGTACGGCTTTAATTCGTTGAAAATCAAGAATACATCAGGAGAATATATAAGTTTATTACAGACTGTAGTACAGAATTTATTCTGTATTTCAGTCTGTATAATTATATGTTATAATGAACCAGTGTTTGCGGGCGGTGACGCCCGTAAAATTATTAATTGGAGAGAAAGAAGGAAAATATTATGACATCATCTCAGATATGGATGTCGATTTCGATCGTTGTATATTTGATATTCATGGTATTGATCGGAGTCGTCTGCATGAAAAAAAATAATGACGCCGGGGATTTCTACCTCGGAGGAAGGAAGCTTGGACCATTTGTTACGGCAATGAGTGCGGAAGCTTCTGATATGAGCAGTTACTTGTTGATGGGACTGCCGGGACTGGCTTATTTGTCAGGTCTGTCAGAAGTAGGCTGGACTGCGATAGGTCTGGCTGTAGGTACATATTTAAATTGGCTTATCGTAGCAAAACGTATCAGAAATTATACGGAAATCTGCGGTAACTCTATTACTGTACCGGAGTTCCTTTCAAAGCGCTACAGAGATAATAGAAACATACTCAATGCGATAGGCGCAATAATGATAATCATATTCTTCATTCCATATACAGCATCGGGCTTCTCCGCTTGCGGTAAATTATTCAGCAGCCTTTTTGGATTTGATTACATGGCAGCAATGATTGTCAGTGCAGTCGTTATCGTCCTTTATACAACGATGGGTGGATTTCTGGCTGCAAGTACTTCAGACTTCGTGCAGAGCTGTATCATGACAATAGCACTTGTCATAGTGCTTGTATTTGGTGTATGTACAGCAGGAGGTGTTGGACAGGTAATCGACAACAGCCGCGAGCTTGCGGGATATCTGTCATTAACCCATTCGCATGACCAGGCTACAGGAACTTCGAGCCCTTATGGCTTTATATCGATAATTTCTACATTGGCTTGGGGACTTGGATATTTTGGAATGCCGCATATTCTTTTGAGATTTATGGCAATTGAAGATCATAAAAAGCTTAAGCTTTCGAGAAGAGTAGCTACTACGTGGGTGGTTATATCAATGGGAGCAGCTGTTGCAATCGGAGTTGTAGGACTTAGTATGACAAAAGCAGGTGCTGTACCTTATCTTGAGGGTTCATCAGCTTCAGAGACTATTATAGTTCAGATAACAAGTCTTTTATCTAGTCACGGCGCTATTGCAGCATTGACTGCAGGTGTTGTTATTGCGGGGATACTTGCAGCAACTATGTCAACATCGGATTCGCAGCTTCTTGCCGCTTCATCGAGTGTATCGCAGAACATTATAAAGGATTTTGCAGGTATAAAAGTATCTCAGAGGGCGGAGATGATTATTGCAAGACTTACAGTAGTAGTAATTTCTGTTATAGCCGGATTTCTTGCACAGAATCCGGACAGCTCAGTGT
>CAVGAH010000123.1:0-5554 GCA_963627215.1 bacterium
GACTTCACGAGGACCTACCTGAATTACTTCGCCTTTTACTAATTCGCCTCTCTGTGGAATTCTGAGAGACTTTTCGATTTCTTCCATTAAGTCAAACATTTCGTTTGATTCGTTAGTGATAACTTCACTCATATGAGCAATAACCTCCTTAATAATACGTTCCGGAGCTGATGCACCAGCCGCTACTCCTATTCTATTATATTTTCTGACTTCTTTCAATGGTAAAAATTCAGGATTTTCCACAAAAAACGTGCTTTTGCAGCTTTCCTTGGAAATCTCATACAGTTTTCGTGTATTTGAGCTTGATCTGCTTCCTATTATAACCATCATATCCGAATCAGATGCAAGCAATATGCACGCTTTCTGGCGTTTTTCCGTTGCCTGACATATCGTATTTTTTATTTCTGCATCCGGGAAAAAATTTTTTATTGCACCGACACATTCCGCCCACATTTTAGTATTAAGCGTAGTCTGAGCTACGACAAAAAGCTCTGCGCCCTCTGAAATTTCTGAAATTTCATCCGGAGAAGCAATAATTACAGCAGTGTCATCGCACCAGCCGTTTATGCCCTGCACTTCAGGGTGCTTTGCATCGCCTATGATAACGACCTGCTTTCCGCTGACATACGCATCATGAGCAAGCATATGTATTTTTTTTACATAAGGACATGTAGCGTCTACTACCGCTCCTGCCGCTGCTCTTATATCATCCTCTACCTTATGTGAGACTCCGTGAGACCTTATTATAACTACGGAATCACTGTCTACATCATCCATTCCGCTGCACACTTCAACACCCATATTTTCCAGGTCTGACACTACGTCATCATTGTGTATTATCGGACCCCAGGTGTATTTTTTCATATTAGTATACTGCGGCTCCTCCGCTGTTTTCATAGCTCTGTCTACAGCGCTCTTCACACCGAAGCAAAACCCTGAGTTGGCAGCCAGTCTTATACTTTTGTTTCCTTTTTCAAATACAGTTATATGTTCCATTTTAAATAATTACTGATAAATCAATTTTTACATGCATGCCCGCGCCCGCGCGGCAACAGCTGTGCATAGAGCAAGACTTATCTATTTCCTGTTTTTATCATTTTTATGCAGCTCTTCGAGATATTTCTTAAATGAACCCTCTTTTCCGTGTTCAGTCGGCCTGTAGTACCTTACGCCCTCTTTGTAAAGATCGTCAGGCAGGTACTGCTGCTCAACATAGCCGCCGTAAGCATGCGGATAAAGATAACCGCCCACACCGCGCTTCGAAGCGCCGCTGTAATGTGAGTCCTTAAGGTGCATCGGTATTTCCGATATCTTTCTTTTTCTTATATCAGACAGCGCTTCATCCATCGCAGTTATGCATGAATTCGACTTCGGGCTCGATGCGAGCATTATGACAGCCTGAGCCAGATTTATCCTCGCCTCAGGAAGTCCTGTCATAAGAGCGGCCTGAACGCATGCTGTCGTTATGCTTATGGCCTGAGGAAACGCCATTCCTATATCCTCTGACGCTATAACAGTCAGCCTGCGGCATATCATCTGCAGGTCTGCTCCGCCTTCTATGAGACGAGCCAGATAATGGACCGCGGCATCCGGGTCGCTTCCTCTTATTGATTTCTGCAGCGCCGACAGCAGATCGTATCTGTCGTCTCCTCTGTCAAAAAATGTAACGCGCCTTTGAAGTGCTTCACCTACTATCGCAGTATCTATGCGTGCTCCCTCATCAATATTTTCAGCTATAAATCCGAGAGTATCGAGAGCGATGCGGGCATCGCCGCCGCACAGCTCGGCTATGAGCTCAAGCGCATCTTCATCATAAATAAGGCCGTAGTTAGCCAGACCGTTTTCTGCATCCTCGAGCGCGCGGTGAAGTATTGCGATTATATCTTTTTTCTCGTGGCGCTTGAATTCATAAAGCAGGCGCACTCTGCTTACCACAGCGTTATTTATAGAAAAGTAAGGGTTCTCGGTCGTGCTCCCTATAAACCTTATGACGCCCTCTTCAAGCGCCTTCAGCAGCGAATCCTGCTGTAGCTTGTTCCAGCGGTGAAACTCGTCCACATAAAGGTACGTGGTCTGGTTCTGAAGTCCGAAAAATTTAAACCGGGCATCCTCAAGTATCTCCTTGAGCTCCTTTGTACCTGCTGTAGACGCGTTTATCTCTCTGAATCCCGCATCCATCTCAGACGCGATTATCCTTGCGAGCGTCGTCTTGCCTGTACCTGACGGTCCGTAAAATATAGCAGACTCAAATGTTTTATTTTTTATTGCATTGTAAAGTAATGAGCCCTTGTAAAGAAAGTGCTCCTGCCCTCGGAATTCCTCAAGCGTTTTCGGTCTCATGGCCGTAGAAAGAGGTATCATCAGTACTCTACTCCCTCACGCGCTGAAACGCCTTTATCAAACGGATGCTTTATCTTTTCCATGTCAGTCACGTAATCAGCAGCTTCTATCATCCACGCCTCAGGAACAGAACCTGTCATTACCAGCTCTTTTTTACCGCCTGATGCTGCTGCAAAGCCATCTACGAATTCTTTTACTCTTTCCTCATCGAGCATGCAGCGCTCTACGGCAGTAACTACCTCATCAAGCACTATCATGTCTGTTTCATCGTCTGAAGCAGCGTGTTCGGCATTTTCAAAAAGCGCCGTATTATCAGCCGCTGCCGCGGCTTTTTCCTGAGCATTCATTTGAAATGTAAATTTTTTATTATATTCGTTTTCGGCGTCACCGCCGCTGCCCGCGCGCAGGACGCGCACATTTTTTATATTTTCCAGAATATTTAATTCGCCTGTTTTCTGACCCTTCATGAACTGAATAAACAGAACATTGCGGCCGCACCCGGCGGCCCTTACAGTCAGACCTACGGCAGCGGTGGTCTTTCCTTTTCCGTCACCGCAATAAAGATGTATCATTTTGTTTCCGGCCCTTTCAAGATAAATTAAATCATTAAATTTGTAAAATATTTTCAGTATTCTTCCTTTTTAATATTCTTCCTTTTTTATATTCTTACTTTTTTATATTCTTACTGTTTAATATTCTCACTATTTAGTATTCTTCAATGCCGAATCTTTCAGCAAGCATATCCCACATTGCATCGTTTGTCATTCCTTCATCTGGTATGAGATCTCCGTATATGCACGCTTTCACCCGGCTTCTGTCAACAGATTCCAGTCTTTCACTCATTCCGTCAGTCAGGCAGCCCGGAAATACATAATGCGATATGTTGAGCTCTTCAAACATAGCTATAAGCATGTCTGCGTGTATAAGGCGGTTCACGCTGAGTATATTTTCCTTTTTATAACCTGCAGCCAGAACATTCTCTATGGCCTCAGGATCAGCAGGGATCATCATCAGTACCTTTTCACTGAAATCCCTTACTCCGGTCATTATATCGTAAAGCTCGCCGCCATCATCCTCAACAAGTACATTCCCTACTGTATATTCGAGCTCGCGCAGCAGCTGTTCTTTATTTCTGTAAACAGACGCGTGCAGGTTCATCTGCTGCTTTGCAGCTATGCGATAATATTCTATACCCTTTTCACTGCATACCTTTTTTATGACAGTGCGTTCTTCAGATGCCGCAAGCTCTGTACCGTCTATCACTATCTCTACGCCTACCTTTTCTATCCAGCTGCTCATCATCTCTTCATCTAAATATTTTGAAAGCAGCGTTATGTTTCCTGACGGATGCGGAGCCTTTCCGTATCTGTCAGATACAGCTGCATATATGTCGTCAGTATGCTCAGCAAGAGCTGACACCAGCGCAGAAGCGTCATTAGTGCCTATAAATGCCATTATTTTTTTATTTATTCCTGCCATCTTTTAGTCCTCCGTGCCTTTCTTCCGTCTAAATAAAGAAAAGCGATGTTTCTTTTCATTTATTTCCAGCTGGCTTTCAAGCTCTGATATTCGCTGTTTTATATCCGGATGATCTGAATTATATTTCATAAGCATACGGTAATCACTCAGCGCCTCCTGCTTTTCTCCGAGCTTTTCGTTCGTCATTCCTCTGAATCTGTATGCAGTTTCTACAGCAGCTGTATTTACTGCATTCTTTTTCTGTATCACGCGCTTGAAATCTTCAGCAGCCTGATGATACTTTTCAAGATTGAAAAGCGCCACGCCGCGGTTTACATAAAGATTCAGGAAATCGCTGTCTATAGCAAGGCCTGCATCTGCAGCCTCTACGGCAGCATTATAATCTCTAAGAGCATTATTGCACTTTGCAATATAGCTGTATGCCTGGAGCACAAAGTGTTCTGTCTGCGCGGCACGCTCAAAATCATTTATCGCCTGGACATTTTCATTTCTCAGGTGATGTATGATGCCGCGCGTCATATATGCATCTCCCTCTCCATCATCAAGATCTACCGCTTTCTGTATATCTCTGAGCGCATCATCGAGCCGTCTGTTTTCCATATAAAACCTTGCTCTGCTTATATATGCCTGACGGTAGTCAGGGTCGAGCTCTATTGCCTTACTGTAGTAATACTCTGCGTCCTTTTCCTGTACAGCCGTGATCTGATCTATATCTGTTTCTGTCTTTTCAGCATTATCAGCTGTGACTTCGCTGTTTTCAGCTTCTTCAGTCTTCGCATCTGTCTCAGACGCTGTTTCCGTTTCCGCACTTCCTGCAGAGCTGCCTTCAAGGTCAAGGTCTTCCTCAAGCTCATAGCCTGAAAGCAGATCGCCGAGCATCATATATACCTCAGGATCGTCTTCCTTAAGAAGTATGGCGCATTTTATATCCTCAGCAGCCTTTTCATCCTCATCCCTCATCATATAGATAAGCGCTCTGCGCTTGAATGAAAGATGGTCGCTGCTGTCAAGCATTATTGCTCTGGAATAATATGTAAGCGCGTTTGCCGTATCACCTGTCATGAAACACTTATCAGCAACGGCATACGCATATTTATGGCATTCTTTATCTGTCTCAGCCGCGCTTTTAAGCCATTTTACAGCATCACGCTCCTCACCTCTCTCTGAATGTATGCAGCCCATTATATACTGAACTTCAGCTGCGTCAGGATCCTTCGTCAGAAGCATTCCTGCATTAGTGAACGCAGAGTCAAGCTTTCCTGCCATATAAAGTGTTTTGCATTTATCTATGTAAAGAGCCTCGGGCTCATCTGCCGACGCCAGTCCCTTTTCTATATAAAGCATCGCTCTGAAATACTGCTTCTGCGCTATGCAGGCATTTACTGCAGCAGTATAAAAACGAGTCTCTGATGCGCCGGAGGCTATCGCGCGTTCGAGATATTCGAGTCCCTGCTTTGCGCTGTCAGGCTTTCCGTACAGCTGTACCAGTCCTGCATATCCGTCTGCTGCAGAAGC
The DNA here is from genome assembly GCA_963627215.1 of bacterium. Taxonomy (GTDB): domain Bacteria; phylum Bacillota; class Clostridia; order Peptostreptococcales; family Anaerovoracaceae; genus CAKQOE01. Next base: position 5,335 of record CAVGAH010000123.1, read on the forward strand.
AGGCACTCCTCTGTTTTCGAGCTGATTTCTGAATTCAAGCACCTCTCTGTGCTTTCCCATGGCATATAATAATGCAGACTTAAGCGCGCACACGCGCGTATTTCCTGTTGCTGCCGAAAGTCTGACCGCCTCGTCGTATATCGCAAGCGCATTTTCATTTTCGTCCTTTGCCTGATATATGATAGCTGCAAGCTCGTACGCTTCTTCAAGTCTGAAATCC
>CAVGAH010000124.1:0-5380 GCA_963627215.1 bacterium
AAGCTGCGTAAAATACGCGCCGCACTGATCAAGCGAGCTTGTCAGTGCTCTGCTGTGCTTTAAATATTTCCTGCTTAAATTTGATAAATATATTTTAATATTATGCGCATCTCTTGAAAAGGAGGAATTTATGGAGAAGGGCTCAGGAACGGGCAGCAGCTTTATGATGAGGCTGTCAACGTTCATAGTTGACAAAAGAAATCTGTTTTTTCTGCTGACTGTGATAATGATAATATTCTCAGCGTTTTCCAAAAACTGGGTAGAAGTGGAAAACGACCTGACGGCATACCTGCCGGACGATTCGGAAACAAAAAAAGCGCTGGACTTGATGGACGAGGAGTTTACTACATACGGCACGGCGCGCGTCATGGTCGAAAACATAACGTATGACGAGGCTGATGCGCTTACAGATACCATATCGGCGGTGAAGGGCGTGCAGAATGTGGATATGGACGATACGGCGGACCACTACAACAACGCCTCAGCGTTTTATGACATAACGTTCGATTACGACGAGGATAACGACGCGTGCCTTACATCGCTCGATGCGGTAAAGGCGTCGCTTGCCGATTACGACATATACGTTTCGACGGAGCTTGGGGATACTCTCGCGGAAACGATAGCTGCAGAAGTCCAGAAGATAATGGTCATAGTAGCCATAATCATCCTGATCGTACTTATACTCACATCGCAGACATACGGCGAGGTGCCTGTCCTCATACTTACATTTGTGGCAGCCATGCTCATGAATCAAGGCACGAGCTTCCTTATGGGAAAAATTTCCTTCGTATCTAACTCTGTAACGAACATACTCCAACTCGCGCTGTCGCTCGACTATGCGGTAATACTCAGCAATCGCTTTAAAGAAGAACGCGCGCTTCTGCCGACGAGAGAAGCTGCAATAGTTGCGCTGAGCAAGGCAATACCTGAAATAAGCGCAAGCTCGCTCACAACTATCGGCGGCCTGGCCGCCATGATGTTTATGAAGTTCAAGATCGGCCCTGACATGGGCATAAACCTCATAAAATCAATATTATTCGCGCTGCTTTCAGTATTCGTGGTAATGCCGGGCCTGCTCGTGCTTTTCGGCCCTCTCATAGACAAGACAAAGCACAGAAGCTTTATTCCGAAAATATCTTTTGTAGGAAAATTTGACTACGCTACGCGCTTCGTAGTGCCTGTGATATTTTTAGCGCTGCTCGCGGGCGGCTTCTATTTCTCCGGAAAATGCCCGTATGTATACGGCGAGAACGCGCTGACTACGCCGAAGCTTAATGAGACGCAGATAGCTGAAAACAAGATAAACGACAATTTCGGAAAGTCGAACGTTGTAGCTCTCGCAGTTCCCGCAGGAGACAGAGAAAAAGAAGCTCAGACGCTTACAGAGCTTGAGAGCCGTTCTGAGGTAGACTATACGGTCGGCCTTGTAAACACGGAGGCGATGGACGGCTATATGCTTGCCGACGAGCTTACGCCGAGAGAATTTTCAGAGCTTGCAGATATAGATTACGAAGTAGCGAAGGTGCTTTACGCTGCGTATGCGGCGGATCAGGAAAAGTACGGCAGACTCGCCGGAAATATCGCTTCATATAAAGTGCCGCTCATGGATATGATAGTGTTCGCATGCGATCAGGCTGATTCGGGCTTTGCCGATATAGACGACGATCAGCTTGGCGACCTGAAGGACGCAAAAGCGCAGATAGAGCGCGCAGAGGCGCAGCTTCAGAGTGATGACTACAGCCGCATGCTGATATATCTGACTCTGCCGCAGAGCAGCGAGGAGACTTACAAGTTCATAGATACGATAACAGATATAGCGCAGAGCTTTTATCCTGATGACGACGTGTACGTTGCGGGTAACGCGACAAACGAATACGAATTTGAAAAGTCATTCTCGCGCGACAACAATGCAGTAAACGCAGTATCGATACTGATAGTTCTGGCAGTGCTGCTGTGTACGTTCAAGTCAGCAGGCATGCCGGTACTGCTCATACTTGTCATACAGGGAAGTATCTGGATAAACTTCTCGATACCGACGATCATGGGAAGCGGCGTGTTCTTTATGAGCTATCTCGTAGTAAGTTCTATACAGATGGGCGCGAATATCGACTACGCGATAGTCATAGCTAACCGTTATCAGGAGCTGAAATCGCATATGGATCACAGGCAGGCAATGATAGAAACGCTTAACTTCGCCTTTCCGACGGTGATTACGTCAGGTACGATAATGTGCGTTGCCGGCACGCTCATAGGAAAGATGACGTCGTCTGTGTCTATAGCGGGCATAGGATCGAGCCTCGGCAGAGGAACTATAATATCGATGATACTCGTAATGTTCGTACTGCCGCAGATACTTCTCATAGGCGGCGGGATAGTTGATAAAACGTCGTTTTCATTTCCGGATATAGAAAAGAGGAGGCGCAGAAATGAATAATAAATTTTTCAAAATACCTGCAGCCATCCTGGCTGTACTGGTCGCGCTGACTCAGATATGCGCGCCTGCCGCAGCTTACGCTTACGTCGGCAGCGGTGACGGCAGCGCGGGTAGTGACAACATAAGCGCCGCAGGCGCATCGGGAGCGGCGACGCTCGCTATCGGAAATCTTAAAGAGCTTAATGCATTCGCTGCAAAGTGCTCGTCTGATGAGTATTCGAGAGGGTTGAGCGTCGTGCTGACTGCTGATATAAACGCAGACGGTCAGGAGGTGTCCGTACCTGTGTTTTTCGGCAGCTTTGACGGGCAGGGCCACAGGATATACGGGCTGAAGCTCACGCAGAGCGCGTCTGTTTACGGGCTTTTCAGTACCGTGGGCAGCGGCGCGAAGGTCAAAGACCTCAATGTGCAGGGCGAGGTAATACCTGACGGAACGCAGGAAAACGTCGGCGGCGTAGCTGGGGTGAACGCCGGAACGATAGAAAACTGCAGTTTTACGGGGATAGTGTCTGCTGATAGCTGCGTTGGCGGCATAGCTGGCAAAAATGAGAGCGGCGCTTTGATATCTGACTGTACAGTATCGGGCGCGGTGCGCGGAAAGACGTTTGTTGGCGGCGCGGCGGGGCATAATGCAGGAACGGTTATGCGCTGCAAGAACAGTTCTTATGTAAATACTACGGTGAGCGATATAGATATAGGTGCGTCCGGGTTGTCAGATTTGGAAGAAAATGTATATAATCTGCTGAAAAATAAAGATTCAGACGATAATGTAAAGGATGGCGCTGCGACTTCCGATGCAGGCGGCATAGCGGGGTATTCTACAGGTATCATACAGAGCTGTGAGAACAGCGGCAGCGTGGGGTATCCGCATGTCGGCTACAATGTCGGCGGTATAGCGGGGCGTCAGAACGGCTATCTGGCGAGCTGCGTAAACCGCGGCTCTGTGCAGGGACGCAAGGATGTAGGGGGGATAGTCGGACAGATGGCTCCCGATGTAACGCTTAAGTTTGACGATGACAATATAAATGCGCTGCAGAACAGTCTTGACAGCTTGAAGGCGCTCGTTGATACGGCGCTTGACGATGCGCAGTCTGCGTCAGATACTGTATCGGATCGCATGTCTGCTATAGGCGACCTTGCTGATGAGGCGAGTGAGAGCGCTCATTCGTTATCAGGAAGGCTGTCTGATTTTACAGATGATAATATTGACGTTATCAATAATATGACGCTGATCGCGGAGCGCTATACGTCAAGGGCTGCTGATATAACTGATGAGATGGCGCAGGCATCTGATTATCTTTCTGATACGCTCGATCGTCTTGATGATCTGTCGGATTCTGTCAGCGGCCTTGATGAATACACCGATACGGTGTTAAGGTATCTGCAGAAAGCGAGCAGCGAAACGTCAAAGGCATCGGGCGACATAAAGAGCGCGCTCGGCCATATCGATAATGCGCTTTCGTATCTAAGGGGAGGCTCTGCAGCTCAGTATGACCTGGAGTCACTGAAAAATGCGGCTGATGAGATGCGCGCGGCGCTTAAGGCGATGCAGTCTTCAGCCGGGCATATGGAGAATGCTACATCGTATATAAGCGATGCGATAAAGGAGCTGCGCTCGGCTGACGGTCAGATAGACGACATAACTTCAGACGCTGACAGAGTGCTCGACAGCTCAAAAAACGCGACAGATGCCATGTCGTCAGTGCTTTCTAAGGTATCTGACTGGGTGGAGGATCTGTCAAACGAGGACCCGGGCGAGTTCTCAAAGCTGGGTGATGAGTTTGACGCTGATTCTGACGCGCTCAACAGCGCCATGAACGGCATAAGCAATGAAATAAGCGTGCTTAACAGCGAAATGAAGGATTCGAGTGATTCGCTCATAGATGATATGCACGACATAAACAACCTGTTTATGGATATAATGGATATATTTGAAAATATGATAGACGATGCGAAAAATTACGACCCTGATGATATATACGAGGACGTTTCGGAAAAGTATCTGAGGACGGCGATGCGCGGCAAGGTGCTGGAATGTACAAACTACGGAGATGTCACGGGCGACAGGAACGTCGGCGGCATTGCGGGCTCTATGGCTGTCGAGTACGACCTTGACCCGGAGGATGACCTTTCATCATCTGAAAACAAGTCGCTGAAGTTTACGTATCAGACAAAGGCTGTCATGCTCGACTGCAGCAATTACGGAAATATCGACGTTAAGAAAAGCTGCGCGGGCGGCGCAGTCGGGCGAATGGATCTCGGAACTGTTTTCGGCTGCGGAGGTTACGGCAGCGTAACGAGCGAGAACGGCGATTATGTCGGAGGCGTGTGCGGCCTGTCGCTTTCTTCTGTCAGAAACAGCTACGCTAAGTGCGGCCTTTCGGGCGGAAAATATGTCGGCGGCATCGTCGGATCGGGCAAGCGTGTGAGCGGCTGCAGGTCAATGGTCTATATAAATGAATGCGAGCAGTACGGCGGCGCTGTGGCAGGCGAGATAACAGACTCATACAGCGGTAACTTTTTCGTTTCTGATGAGCTGGCGGGCGTTGACCGCGTGAGCTATTCAGGCAAGGCTGAGCAGGTGAGCTATGAAACGCTTTGCGCCATGAGCGGTCTGCCGTATGATTTCCACAAGCTTACGCTGAAATTCGTATACGAGGAAAAAACTGTAAAAACGCAGAAATTTGATTACGGAGAGTCTTTCACGGACGATGTATTCCCCGATGTCACAGCTGATGATGACTGCTACGTGAGCTGGGATAAGACCGATCTGTCAGATCTGCGCTGCGATACTGTCGTGACCGGCGAATCTCAGCGCTATGTGACGACGCTGGCATCATCGCAGGAACGAAACGGCCGACCGGTCATACTGGTGCAGGGAAATTTCGAGGATGATGACGAGATAGCGGCAGAAAAAGGAAATAATATGAAAGTATCGGGTACTGT
>CAVGAH010000125.1:0-5367 GCA_963627215.1 bacterium
TATATAGGCGGTATATTGAACGCGTTCTCGAACGACGATGTTACCGAATTGCTGACCACCTGGCTTATACCGCACCAGCATATAAGGCCTGATAACGCAAAGAGTATCGCAAGTACGCTTTTTCTCGGTGCGCCTTTTCTTTTTGAGTTTATCCAGTCATGTATATAATATGCCGGACCGCCGCGGTATCCGCCGTACAGCGGATCTTTCTGCTTATGGAGCTGCGCAAGCGTGGCTTCTATAAATGCTGTAGCCGAGCCTATAAGCGCCGTTATCCACATCCAGAATACTGCTCCTGCGCCGCCTGCCGACACTGCGGCTACTACGCCTACGAGGTTTCCCATACCTACTCGCGTAGCCGTCGATACTATGAGCGCCTGAAGCGCTGATATTCCGCCTCGTTTTTTCTTTTTCTTCTTTTCGCCATCTGACCGGGCTGCGCCCTCTTCATCAGATTCGTCATCGGACTGTCCTTCTTCTGCGTATTTTCCTACGCCTGCGTGTTCTAGCATGGCGCGGAGCATATCCGGCAGCAGCCTTATCTGAAGGAATCTCGTCCTTATCGTAAAGTAAACTCCCGCAGGCAGCAGGATCAGTACAATCAATGGGAACTGAATGCTGCCGCTGCCCGGCAGCGGTATCCTGAGCCAGTCTCCCCACAGGAAGTAGACTATCCTGCTTATCAGTGTGATTATAATATCCATTATAAAACCTCATTCTAATATATCTTTCATTGCATCCCGCATAATGTTCTGAGTGCATTTTGGGTTGCATCTTTCCACGTATGATTATATAGTAGAAACAAGTATTTGTTAAATTGATAGTATGCATGGTGTCGATCGAATTTTTTAATTATCTACAGCCGCACAAATCAGTGACATGAATCATAAGATCAAAATACAGCAGACTGCCTGCGCCTGCATCAGAAAGGAAATAATGAATAATGGACATAAAAAATCTTACTACATTCCTGCGTGTCGCCGACCTCGGCGGATTTACTCGCGCCGCTGAAGAGCTGGGCTATTCGCAGTCTACCGTATCATTTCAAATAAAACAGCTTGAAGAGGAGCTGGGAACTCCGCTTTTTGAGCGCGTGCGCCATACTGTCACTCTGACGGAGCGCGGACGCGAGGTGCTGATGTACGCGCAGCAAATAACAAAGCTTGAAAAGGAAATGAAAATGTCTGCAAGTGCAGAGCTTCCTGCGGAGGGCCTTGTGCGTCTGACAGCGCCGAGCTCGCTCGCTCCTATACTGCTCGGCAGCGCGTATCCTGAGTTTCGAAGGCGCTACCCGGGTATCGCACTGAAAATAATAGAAGCAGATACGCAGGAGATGTTCCGCCTCATAAACCATAATGAAGCCGATATAATGCTGACTCTCGATAATCACATATACAGCTCTGAGTATATACTTTCATACGAATCTCAGACAAGCGTGCATTTTGTCGCGCAGGCCGGTCATCTGCTGACAGATTCTGAAGCTGTGACGCTTGAAGAGCTCCTTAGGGAACCGTTCCTGCTTACTGAGCGCGGCATGAGCTACAGGAGACTGCTCGATGAGCAGCTTGCGGTCAGGTCGCTTGAGATAACTCCTGTGCTTGAGTCGGGCAATGCGTATCAGCTGTGCGCGCTGGTCGCGCAGGGTGTCGGGATATCATTCCTGCCGAGCCATGTGACTGCCGATGCCGTTCGTGACGGTTCAGTCGTCGAACTTTGCGTGCCTGATATCGATATAACGATATGGAAGCAATTGCTTTATCACCGCAATAAACTGCTCTCGCCTGCCATGCAGGCTGTAATGGATTATTGCAGGGGGATATGATGTGTCGTTAAATTAAGATGACCCTGCCATTGAGACAGGGTCATTAGCATATATTTTTAATTTTTATGCATTTGCTGATTTGAAGTTTATAGGCGCAACATTTCCTATACCATCAAAGAGTTTCTGAAGCTCGTCGAGTGTAACAGTCTGAGCTTCTGCATCTGCAGAAATAAATCCTGAGAATGAACCTTCAGCATTTTCATCGCCGACAGACTTTGCATAGTAAAGGCGATAATTACCATCCTTATCCTGATGTACCTTCACTTCATTATACTGATGATTGTTGCAAACGTAAAGTGTTCCATCTTCAGAGCATTTTACAGGGTTTGCTGTACCACCTGTAACAGCATCTCCTATCAGGACTGCTTTGTTGTCTACCATAGCATAGAAGTAAACTTCAGCAGAAGCATTTACACCATCATCCCATGAGTATATCTGATCTGCTGCAGCCAGTATATCTCCGTCATATCCATCAATATTAACATAAGCATATCCGCCTTCAGCCGGTAACTGACTGATTACCTCGTCATAAGATGCATGTTCTACAAGTTTGAAGTTTATAGGAGATATTTCTTCTATTCCCTCGAACAATGCACTGAATTCTTCCTCAGTAGATATGCCGATATCAGTTGATTCATTATCCGGATTACCATCTTCGCTCGTATATCCGCTAAGTGTTGCTTTTCCACTGTCATCAAATGCAATGTCTATCTTTTTTGTAAAGAAGAGAACGTCTGCATCATCAAATTTCATCTCACCGTAGCTTTTGTTGTTGCAATTATAGAGTATGCCATCATCTGAGCATCTTACAGGATTAGCTGTACCGCCTGTGCTTATATGACCTATATTGATGACCTTATTACCTACATAGCCAACATGACCGTAAAGATAAACGTCTATTGATGCATTTGTTTTTTCATCCCAGGCGTATGTAGTATTTGTAATTGCGAGAACATAGCCATCGTGTCCTGCAACTGAAATATAACTGTAGCCTTCGTTTTCCTGCAGATATCCGATAACCTCATCAAAGGTATCATAATCCTCTTTACCTGAACGTTCATCAACAAATGATGTACCGATTGTTGATGTTTCCTCTGCACTGACAGTGCTTCCTGTGCTGTCTGCTGAACCGGATGTGCCTGTTCCGCAGGCTGTCATTGAAAAAACCATCCCTGCTGCTAAAATAACTGCGATTGCTTTGCGTTTCATTGTTTTTCTCCTCCTCTGTATTACTATACAATTACACACTTTTGAATCTTAAAAACCATAGTCCTGTATATTTGGGATATCAGAAGACTTGGTATATTTAAAGCTTGAACCGTTTGGAAGGTACTCCCATGTAGAGTCAGTAAATGTAACTGTTGCTGTCTTATCATTTACCGTTATCAACCCTTTTATAGGGTTACCTGAATCATCTGTTGCTGTAAAGCTTATGCCCTTTGATGTCATTTCGCCTACACCATCCGTGAGAGTCGTAAGACGATAAATGCCCAACTGTACAATATATTTTTCATCATCACTCTTTGCAATCTCAAGATTAGGTTCATTGACATCAGAATCAAGATATTCGCCTACATACAGAGAATCGTCAGCAGAAGCTGTTTCACTTGAGCTATCTTTTTTCGATTTCTGTGATGATTTACTCGAATCTAGTGTCTTTGCAGCCGACTTATCTGTCTGCTGATCCCCCTGCTCACTTTGTTCCTGTTCCTCAGTCTGATCCTTCTGGTCATCAGATTTTTCCTGATCCACCTGTTCTTCAACCTGTGTTTTCGTATCTATGACAGCTGACTGACCGCCTGATGGTGTATTATCTGTGCCACATGCAGAAAGAAGTGTGCCCACAGCAATAACACCTGCCATAATACGTAATTTCTTCTTCATAAACCTTTCCTTTGTTGTAAAATCAATGTTCTAAAACCAATACTATTATTTTTGATAAACATACCTGCACCATTTATCAAACGCATTATACTACATGGTTCAAATAATGCAACATAATTTTTATCTTTTAATATGCTTCTTGTTAATGCAGAATATTACAGCTTGCTAAAATGATATTTACGTAAATTGCAATAACAAATTGAACACTCGTAGAAATTAAGCTACGCTCATTTTGAGGTCTTTCAATCATCGTAAGTTACCACCTTTTCTTCGCCGTAAAAGGGCGAACTTTTCTACAAGTTGTTTTCTTCCGATCAACAGCATCCCGATAACAGCTCCGATTTGTACAGCCTGCCAGCCCGGCCACGCAAAACCCATAAATAAGATTTGCACAGCGAGGATGCTCGCACTGATCAGCAGATTCTTCTTAAACAGTCGGAATGGGATGAGCTGCCGGGCATTTCTGGCACGCACCAAAAAAACGATCAAATAGCTTGCGAGAGTCGCCAAAGCTGCCCCCTGAACGCCCAGTGGCGATGGGATCAGCATTGCATTCAGCGCAATATTGATTCCAGCCCCAAGAAAGGATGTCCAGAAGGACAGTCCGCTTTTCTGTGTGACCGTATAGACGCTACCCATAAAAGAGGTGAAAGCGCAAAGCAGCATGGCGGCGCACAGCACAGGGACATACTGCCACGCTTCCTGATAGGCAGTATCGACAAGAATACGGATTTCAATTTTTGCAAGTGCGACCATTCCGCTGCAAGCCAGAAACAGCGCAACAGACAGACCGAGCCATACATTGCTGTAAAATGCGGTCTGCGCCTGCAGGCTGTTTTTGGATTCACTGATGGCAGAATACTGCCACGCCTGCATGAGCACGCCCGAAAGTATCGTCAGCATCGTTGGCAGCTTATTTGCCACGGTATAAATGCCGTTTGCCTCGCTGCCGAGCATGGCAGAGATCATATAGCGGTCGGAAACGCTGGTGACCCACCAAAACACAGTCGTTGGGATGAGCGGGATGCTGTATCGGAGCATTTTCTTCAGGAGTTCCCGATTCGGACGGATGGTCAGCCGCCGCCAGAGATGCCGTTTCAGCACAAGATAGACTGTGCAGAGGATGTCTGCCACTCCGACGGACAGCGCATAGCCCGTCACTCCCAGATGAAGTACTGTCAGAAACAGAATGTTCAGCAAGACCACCAGCAGAGTGTTCAGCAACCCTTGCTCTGCATACAGCAGCGTGTCACCGCAAGCGCGGACATACTGCTCGCAAACGGAGTGGTAGCAAGCAGCCAGCGTCAGAAAGGCCAGCAGCGGCAGTCGGCCATGGAAGCCTTCCGCCAGCCCCAGCAGCGGCAGGGAAGCCGCCAACAGTGCCGCCCCTGCCGTAACCGCATAGATTCCAATGCTGAACACGCTCTTTTTCGCTCGTGGGTATTCCGGCAGAAAGCGGAATACGCCATCGGAGATGCCAAAGGATATGAAGGGAGTGAGCAGGCTCACCGTTGTGATCAGCAAATCGCCCGTGCCGTACTCTGCCGGTGTAAGGACACCGGTATAAAGCCGCACCATAAAAAATGTGACTAGTTTTGAAAGCAGTGTGCCGATACTGATGATTACTGTGTTGCGTGCAAGCGCTCTATACTTTCCCATAG
>CAVGAH010000126.1:0-4735 GCA_963627215.1 bacterium
ACGAGCCGCCTGCCTATCATCTCAGCGATTCCGCCCGTACTGACTTCCTTAGTCATGTCATCAGTGTCATCTATGCTTATAAGATAATTCATTATTTAATTTTCCTTCGCCTCTTCGGCTGTATCCTGCTCTTCATCTGACACCATGTACATCTTGCCCGTCTCAGGATCCTGATACACAGTTCCCATTTTTTTGTAACTGCGTTCACTGTCCATCTCGCTGTCTGACTTATCATCGTTCAGCTCAGTGTCAGTCACCTCCTGCCCGCTCGTATAATCCACCTCCTGCGGCGTAATATCCACATTCCAGTTTATTATCAGCGCCAGCATCAGCCCGCACGCAAAAACAAGCATAACGTCCATCAGGTTTACCATCATCTCAAGCGGATTTTCATCAGAATGCACACGCTTTTTTCTCAGCTCATACTTTGAATCATCAAGCTTCATCTTCTGCAGCCTCCTCAGACTGTTCCTCCGGTGATTCCGGCGCACCTGCGCCCTGCTCCTCAGAAACCTCCTCCAGAACAGCATTCATCAGCGTTTCGAGCGATACCATATAGTCATCGTACCAACGCCTCCTTATCTTTGAGATAACGTAACAAACAGCCGAAGCTACCAGACCCGCTACAGTCGTATCAAATGCCACCAGCAGCGAATCAGCAAGCGTCATAGTGTCGCCCTGTCCCAGGGCCAGCAGCCCAGGGCCGAGCGGTATGAGCGTACCCATAAGGCCGAACATCGGCGCTATACGCGATACCATCTCAGACCAGCCCGCTTTTTTGTCAAGCCTGTATTCCTCATCGGCTATCATTCGCTTCGCCGCAGCCACAAGCGTTTCCTCAGACTTGTCTTCATTATCTATTATCGTAAAAAGCGCCTCACGGTGCCTTACATATATCTCGCTCTCAGCTATCAGAGAACGCATCTCGCCACTTGTCTTACCGTCAAGCTCCAGTATAAGCTTCGCAGTATCAGCCTTGACCTTGCGCCTCTCCGCAGCAGCCTCTACTATGATGCTTCCGACAGAAGCCACAGTAACTGCTATCAGAATTATAAGTATCAGCATAGTAGGGATCATCAGCCCCTGCGAAACGGTATGCAGCGAATCCTTCAATATTTCAGTCATTATCTATTTCTCCCTTTTCTGAATATCCTGCGCCTGTATGAAACAGCCCCGCTGCAGGCACCTGCAGCCAGCATTATCAAAGCCGCCGCAGCTATCAGCCTGCGGTGGTCGTTTTTCTTTTCATCGAGACTGAACGACACTGTACCCGCAGATATCTCGTAAACATGCTTTCCGCTTGTGTTTACCCTCTCAAGGTCAGTATCTATGCTGTCTGAAACAGGCTCGTTCTTCACAGCTCCTCCGCCTGCAGCCTGCTGAGCCTTGTCACCTGTCACAGCTCCTCCGCCTGTTCCTCCGACTCCCGCGCCCGAACCGTCTCCGAACGTCTTTCCTATATAATCATCCAGCCAGTTCTCGTCAGACGGCGAACCGTAAAGCTGTATACGTATCGTACTTATCCACGGCGCAGACTTGCTGAGATTGTCCGACCTCGGCGTTGACTGCCCGTAGACCAGACGAAATCTTCGTGTCCCGTCAAGCTTAAAGAAATCAGGCACAGCCGAGCCCTCGTCCCAGTAGTCCTTAAGCGCTATCAGCGTATCAGTCCTGACAGAATTGAGCGCCGCTCCCGACTTTCCCGTCGTAAAATCTATGACATTCGTCATATTAGGGTAATAATACCTGTTCATGTCTATAAGCCACGAGCTCGACGCAGTAACGCCCGCCGACGTTATATCCTGCACCGACGCATCCTCGCGGTAAAATCCGAACTTCTCAACAGAGCTCGCATCAACACCCGCAGCAGTCACAATGTCAACAAGCCGCACGCCCAGAGCCGTAAGCGTTCCTGTCTTGCCTGAAGCCGACCGTCCTGAGTACGCCTGGCGTACAAGAGGCATAGCAGCAAGCTCTTCAAAAGAAAATCTTTTAATTGTATAATAATCTGTCCCGAAATATCCTATCTGTATCGTCAGTCCGTCAGGAAGCTTCGATACAGACTCGCCCGTCAGCTTGTCCTCATACGGACCCGCAACGTCAGCGCTTCCAGCAGAATCAGCTCCGCCCGGCGTCCTCGTCTTAAGTCCTTCCTTGTCCTCAAGCCCGACACTCCGTGCAAAATCTCCTGTCGCCGATACAGTTATATCCATTCCGGTAAGATTGTAACCATACATCATGTACGCCCCGTCACTCGGATTTAACTGCCCGAAGCAGAAACGATATCCCTCAGACGCGCCCAGCGCGTCATAACGCTCCGCGTCACTCACCTCAGAAGTAAACGACCTGAGCGCCAGCATAGGATATACCTGCTCCGCTCCCGACTTTCCGAGAGCAGCAGTATCTACATCAACAGCCGCGCTGTGAACACTCTGCGCCGATACCGTACCGGAACCACCGTCTGACTGCGACTGTTCCTGCTCTGCATTTCCGGACTCACCGCCCGACGTTCCGTTTCCGTTATCATCCTGTCCATTCGGAACATCAGAATCGTCTGATGTTCCACTTTCGGCATTTCCGCCGTTATCAGCAGGCTCATCCGCATCCTCGCCGTTCTCGATACGCCACGCCTCAGACAGATGCGGATACCTGTATCTTTTCACACCGTACAGATAGTTGTTAATAAAGCTCCGCTGCCACTTGTCAGGCGCATATATAGTCACGCGCGATATCTCGCCTTCAGTAATACCCTGACTCGCCACATAATCAGTCAAAAGCACGCCCTCAGCCGAAACAGTACAAGGGAGCCCTTCCTCATCTATCCCTGAAAACACCTGCTGCGTCTGCTTAAGCTGCCTGAGCTCAGCATCAGTATATGCCTTCTCTGAAACGACAGTCTCGCCCACGAGGACCCTTATCATAAATGACTTCGGAACGCCTGCATAAGAAATATCAGTCCCGTAGATCCCCGCTCCGCCGGTAACAAGCACAAATGCAAGAATGACCGAAACGATACGCTTTCCGCGCGCCCGCGCGCCTGCATCATGCCGCTCCATAAGAGCAGCTGCACCGTAGCGCCTGCGCAGCACAGTCGCCTTTATGATGCCAAACACCATAGACACGACCAGCAGTGCAATGACTGCTATCAAAAACAGATTTTTCTCTATAAAATCGATTATATTTTCAAAATAATTATTCGGTATATTTTCAACGCCGTCATACAGGTCACCGCCCGAGCCACCGCTTTCTTTATCGACGCCGACTGCGTCAGCGTCCACTGTACTGTCCTGAGCAGCATCGGCGCCGCCGTCACCGGCCGCGCCTCCATCATCAGACTTCCCGACACCAGCGATCATGCTCCCGGCCATCTCACCGAAAAAGTCCTTCGCATCAGCTATACCGCCGCTGCCGGTCTCACCGCCACCCGATGCTCCCGCGGCGCCGTCTTCCGACAGCGCCGCATCAGACAGATCGGTAGATACAGGCGGCGAAACAAGCGGAGCATTAAAATCAGACCGCCCGTAGCCGGTCACAAAATGTATGCTCTGGTCCTCATCGGTAGCCATATTGTTTTTCGCCTGTATCCCCTCTTTAAGCGTAAGCGTGTAGCCCGTGCCGTATTTCAGCGGCTTCACAGGCGAAACGTATATAAACTGCCTCTTGTCAAACTGCAGCTGCGCGTCAGCCATAAACACAGTTATATCCACCTTACCGCCGCCGTCCTCAGTCATCTCGACAAGCGTCTTGTTCCTGTCTCTGACATTATACTGTGAGACATTATGACTGAACTTGCACTGTATAACAGGCGTAACGCTCACGCCCGAAGCGCCGTCCGACGGATAAGACCAGTCCATGTACAGAGGAACGATAGCTCCCTTGCCGCCGCCCGTTCCGTCACCGACAGCAAAGCTCGTAATCGGAACGAGCGCGACAGCCACAGCCAGCAAAACGACAACTGCTGTTTTTATTTTTCTGTAATTTTTCATTTGTGATTTATTTTATATTTCATATCATCATGCATAAATTACTTATTTTCATTTGCCTTTTCCTGAAGCTTTACAAGGTTAACGATCATATGACAAGCCTCAGCTCTCGTTATATTTGCTCTCGGTCTGAAAGTACCGTCAGGATATCCGCTTACGATACCGTTTGAACGTACAGCATCTACGCTCTCAGCAGCCCATGACGCGATATCACCGGCGTCAGCAAATGCTCCGCTGTTTTCCGCAGTAGCCGTATCCTGACCCTGAACTTCCGCAGCCTGAGCACCATTCTCAGCGCTCACATCACCGTCTGCAGCTGCGTCAGCAGCTGCGCTATCCTTCTGCTCAACGACCTTCAGGTCAGCGATCCTCGTAAGTATAGCCGCCATCTCCTGTCTCGTCAGCATATTATTAGGCGCAAACTTATCAGCGCTTATACCCTTCACATAACCGAGAGAAGAAGCTATCGATATGTAACCCTTAGCCCAGTGATCCTTCGTATCGCTGTAAACAGTCATATTGTCGCTGTCCAGGTCAAAAAGTCTCACGAGCATTACAACTATCTCGGCACGAGTTATCTGTCTCGACGGACCGAAATTACCGTCAGAAGACCCCGTAACTATACCCATATCAGCCAGCATGTTTATATCGCTTCTCGCCCACGAATCCTTAATGTCAGGGAAATAATCTACATCATTCTCAGGCGTCCCCGTCTGACCGTTATTTTCGCCATCATTTGCACCGTTCTGGTC
>CAVGAH010000127.1:0-4689 GCA_963627215.1 bacterium
GCATCACCATTCTGCTCCGACGCTCCGCTCGTCTGCATGCCCGCCCGCTTTTTGGCGTCTTTTTATATTTATATAGATTGCAGAAAAGTATGATTTTAGTCATAAGAAATAAAATACACTTGACATGACCACGATTATATTGTAATATTTGAATGTTCTGATTCGGCTATATTTTAGTCGGTCAGAGTAAACAGATGCTTCCATGGCTCAGTTGGTAGAGCAGCTCATTCGTAACGAGCAGGTCAACGGTTCGAGTCCGTTTGGAAGCTCCATTTTAAAAGGGTTGTCGCGGTGAAGGCGGCAGCTCTTTTCGTTTTCTGATGAAGTTTTCTAATATGTTTTTTAGTTCGAATTGCATTCCGTTGAGCCGGTGACGGCTCGTTTCATGAAATTTATTTATTGATTTAATTTTATTACTGACAGAGAGATCACAGTGGTATTTCATTTGTATACTTACGGATTGCTTTAACTGCATCATTTTGCTATAATATGCCTGTAATATGCGCCGTCAAGGGCGCGTGAGATACGCTGATATACAAATACCTAAAGAGAAAGAGGCGGAAATAAAATGAGAAAGATAAGTGATTCTGCATTTATCGCAGAGGGAGCAATACTCGCGGGAAATGACATTACGATCGGTGAAAATGTAAGTATCTGGTATAATGCGGTAATAAGAGGTGATGCTAACTCTATTACTATAGGAGATAATTCAAATGTTCAGGATTGCTGCGTTATCCACGCAAATGAGCGCGAGCCGGTAGTGCTCGGCAAGAACGTCAGCCTCGGTCACGGCGCTATAGTTCACAGTGCAAAGATCGGTGACAACGTGCTCGTAGGAATGGGCGCAATAGTAATGGACGGCGCAGAGATCGGCGAAAACTGCCTTATAGCAGCAGGCGCGCTCGTTACAAAGGGCAAGAAGATACCGCCTGACTCGCTCGTAGTAGGCAGCCCGGCAAAAGTAAAAAGAGAAATGTCACCTGAAGACCTCGAAGCTGTTACAGGAAATGCAGACATATATCTCGCATTTATGAAGAAAAACAGAGAAGAACTCTGGGATACGCCTATTACGGAGCTTCTTGAGGAAGTTAAGAATAATAAATAATGAAGGCATTGCTGATGTCTCCTGATGAATATTTTGCCTTATTTCATGAGAAATACGGAAATGACTTTAATTGGATGCTTACATCGTCTGATTCGTTTGCTTGTGAATTGGAAATGGTATTATGCGCGGTATATTTCGCAGGAAAAGCCGATGATTACTGGAACGGCATGGGCGCAGCCCTCATAGCAGTAGGAGCTATTAAAAATAACGGGAAACGACGCGATGTGCCTGATATCAGCCATGGGCGCCTGCCTGCTGATGGTAATGTACGCAGTATTTTATTTCGTACTCAGACGAAAATATTAAACATATAAATTACGTCGAATGCACTAATACACGAATACGTATGATTGTGGGCCCGCCGGGCGGGCGAGAGGCCTGAGAACATAAGAAAATTACATTCAAAAAAACACTTGCACGCATAAAATATTCATGATATTCTATCTACGGTTATACGACTGACGGAAGTGGAATTGACCACAGGGAGTATAATTTTGGAAGCAGCCGACCGTCTGGGCATCAAGTCTCAGGTGGTCGTTTATTTTTTTGTAAAAAATGAACATTTGTATTGTAAAGGAGTTTCAAAATGAAGGAAATGGAATTAAAGTACGGATGCAATCCTAATCAGAAGCCGGCAAGGATATACATGGAGGAGGGCGAGCTCCCTATCGAGATCCTCAACGGAAAGCCGGGCTACATAAACCTGCTCGATGCGTTCAACAGCTGGCAGCTCGTTACGGAGCTTAAAAAGGCTACAGGCCTTCCGGCAGCTGCGTCATTCAAGCATGTAAGCCCTGCGGGAGCAGCCGTAGCAGTTCCTCTCGATGAAACACTTAAAAAAGTATATTTCGTAGAAGGCATAGAACTGTCAGATATGGCAACAGCTTACATCAGAGCAAGAGGTGCTGATAGAATGTCTTCATACGGCGATTTTGTAGCGCTCTCAGACGAATGCGACGAGCAGACAGCGGCATTCCTTGCTCGTGAGGTATCAGACGGCATAATAGCTCCGTCATACTCAGAAAAGGCGCTCGAAATCCTTAAAGGCAAGAGAAAGGGCTCATACCTCATAATAAAGATCGACCCTGAATACGTTCCTGCAGTACAGGAAAAGAAGCAGGTATTCGGTGTGACATTTGAACAGGGCAGAAATAACGCCGTTATAAGCGAAGAGCTCCTTCAGAATGTCGTTACAGATAACAAGGAAATCCCAGAAGCAGCAAAGCGCGACCTGCTCATCTCGCTCATCACACTCAAATATACACAGTCAAACTCAGTCTGCTACGTAAAGGACGGACAGGCTATCGGCATCGGCGCAGGTCAGCAGTCAAGGATCCATTGCACAAGACTCGCAGGAAACAAGGCTGATGTATGGTTCCTCAGACAGAACCCGAAGGTCCTCGCGCTCCCGTTCAAGTCAGACGTGAGAAGAGCAGACCGCGACAACGCCATAGACGTCTATATCTCAGATGATTACGATGACGTTCTCCGCGACGGCGAGTGGCAGAGAGTATTCACAGAATGCCCTGAACCTCTCACAAGGGAAGAAAAGAAGGAATGGCTCTCTCAGATGAGCGGCGTATCGCTCGGCTCAGATGCGTTCTTCCCGTTCGGCGACAACATCGAAAGAGCTCACAAGAGCGGCGTTGAGTACGTAGCGCAGGCAGGCGGCTCTATTCGTGATGACAATGTCATCGAAACATGCAACAGATACGGCATGGCGATGGCGTTCACAGGTCTCAGATTATTCCATCATTAATATTTAAAAAGCTTTGGATCGCGCCAACGACCATGGCATTAATATACATAGTGCCGATGCCCAGCATCGGCTATAAAAAATGTAAGACACAATTTTATATATTCATTCATTTTACATCGGAAAAGGCTGCCCGTATGGGCGGCCTTTTTCGATAACGGGAGCAATAATAAGGGCAGAAATTGGGCGTCCGTCACCGGACAAGAGCGCCGCATCCGCGGCGGTCAGCACAAAAATATACCTGTATATTGAATACAAAAGTACAAATGCCGTAAATATTTTATTGATGATACCATAAGTATACGATAAACACGATTTTATCGTGCGAAACGCACGTTTACTTAAAAAAATTCTCTTATTGCACAAACAAACCGTAAGCATTGCTATTGAAGTGCAAATTTAGTATAATAATTGTTTGTACGAAATGTTACACAGCATTTAAAACGCAGCAGATCACTGAAAATCCGGTCCGTTAATTGACGGCGATCACTTACAAAGCAGCTCTGCTGCCGCGCGTCCGGTGACGGACGAAGCTGTTAAAAGAGTATTTATGCAAAAATAATTATGGAGATGTGAAAATTGATTTCAAAAGAAAGTATTGATGAATACTGCGACGGTTTCATAAAAGGCATACCGATATGCCTGGGATATATCCCTGTTTCGTTTACGTTCGGGCTGATGGCGGTCACGGGAGGTCTTTCAAGGTGGCTTACGATATTTACGTCGCTGTCCAATGTAACGTCGGCGGGTCAGTTCGCGGGAGTCCAGCTCATATTTGCAGGCGCGGGGCTTTTTGAGATAGCGCTTACGACGTTCGTTATAAACATGAGGTACATGCTCATGTCGCTCTCGCTGTCGCAGAAGATAGCTGAGGGTACGGCGCTCTGGAAGCGACTGATATTCGGCTTCGGCATTACAGATGAGATATTTGCTATAGCGTCGGTAGAACAGAAAAAGCTGACTGCGGCGTATATGTTCGGACTCATGACGACACCGATATTCGGATGGACGCTCGGAACTACGCTTGGCGCGTTCACTTCGGGGCTGCTCTCAGACAGGCTCGCAGCGGCTATGGGTATAGCGCTTTACGCGATGTTCATAGCGATAATCATACCGCCTGCCAAAAAGTCAAGAGCTGTGCTCATAACTATAATAGAAGCAACAGCAATAATGTGCATATTTAAATATGTAAGCTTTTTCGATTTCATATCGGACGGCTTCAAGATAATCCTTGCGACAGTCATAGCTGCAGGTATATCTGCTGCGCTTTTCCCTGTAAAAGAGGAAGAAGACGTGCTCGACAACTGCATAGTTGCTGAGGAAGCAGAGGAAGAAAGCCGGAGACTGGCAGAGCGTGAAGGCCGCGGGTCGGCAGAACAGGGGGCTGATGTATAATGAAAGCATTCATAAGTGTTCTCGTGATGGCGCTCGTGACGTATATACCTCGCGTGCTGCCTGTTTCGATATTCAGACATGAGATAAAGTCAGTATATATAAAGTCATTCCTGTTTTACGTGCCTTACGCGGTGCTAGCCGCGCTGACATTCCCTGCGATATTCTGGTCAACAGGAAATACCGCAGCAGCGATAGTCGGAACAGTATTTGCGATAATACTCGCATACTTTGAGCAGAGTCTCGTAGTCGTAGCGATAGCCGCCATAGTTATCGTTTACGGAGCGGGACTGATATTGTAATATAATAAGTAAATATTGATAAAAAGCGCCCCTCGCAGGGCGCTTTTTAGTGCATCAGTTATGAAAATATATACTTTACTGTAATTTTTATTGATTCAAAAAGACGCCCCAAAAGCGGGAGGGCATGCAGATGA
>CAVGAH010000128.1:0-4657 GCA_963627215.1 bacterium
ATCAGATACATCGCATTAGTGATCTTCATCGTATCCTGGACACTGCTGATCCTCGTACGGATCTCGCTCATGCTAGCCATGAAATCACCTACCTGCTCTTATATTCTTTGACAGCAGCAAGGATCTTCTCCTGCAGCTCATCGTTCATTACCTTCTTATCGTTGATTTCATCAACGATATCAGAATGTACTGTTTCGATATACTCGATAACTCCGTTCTTAAATGCTTCTATTTCTTTCAGCGGAATATCAATAAATACCTTTGCATTAGCAGCGCAAAGCAGTATTACCTGCTTGTGCAGCGGCATTGGGTTGTATAAAGGCTGCTTCAGGAGCTCGATAAGGCTCTTACCGTGTGCGAGAAGCTCCTTAGTTGCATCGTCCAGATCTGAACTGAACTGAGTAAATACTTCCATTTCACGGTACTGAGCGAGGTCTACACGGAGTGAGCCCGATACAGTCTTCATGATCTTAGTCTGTGCCTTACCACCTACACGGGATACAGAAAGACCAACGTTTACCGCAGGTCTTACACCTGAGAAGAACAGGTCTGTCTCAAGGAATATCTGACCATCTGTAATAGATATTACGTTTGTAGGGATATATGCAGATACGTCTCCGGCCTGTGTTTCGATGATAGGCAGTGCAGTCATTGAACCGCCGCCATATGCAGCGTCACGTCTGCAGGCACGCTCAAGAAGTCTTGAGTGGAGATAGAATACGTCGCCAGGGTAAGCTTCACGTCCAGGTGGTCTGTGGAGCAGCAGAGACATTGCTCTGTAAGCCTGCGCGTGCTTTGAAAGGTCATCGTAAACGATGAGCACGTCCTTGCCCTGATCCATAAAGTGTTCGCCGATAGCTGCGCCTGTGTAAGGAGCGAGGTACTGCAGTGGAGCAGGTTCGCTGGCAGGCGAATTTACAACGATGGAATATTCCATAGCGCCGTATCTCTTGAGTGTATTTACAGTCTTAGCTACAGTAGAAGCCTTCTGACCGATAGCTACGTAAATACAAATTACGTCCTGACCCTTCTGGTTCAGGATAGTATCGATAGCGATAGCAGTCTTACCAGTCTGTCTGTCGCCGATGATAAGTTCTCTCTGACCACGTCCGATAGGGAACATGGAGTCGATAGCGAGTATACCAGTCTGAAGCGGCTGAGATACTTCTTTTCTTGTGATTACGCCAGGAGCCTTGTGCTCGATAGGTCTGTAATCTGTAGTTTCTATAGCGCCCTCGCCGTCGATAGGCTCACCAAGCGCATTAACAACACGGCCGAGCATCTTTTCGCCGACCGCTACACCGGCCTGCTTGCCGGTACGAGTTACTTTTGATCCCTCTACGAGACCGTGATCGCTTCCCAGGAGTACGCAGCCTATTGACTTCGTCTCGAGGTTCTGAGCGATACCTGTAGTGCCGTTTTCGAACTCAACGAGCTCGCCGTACATTACATGCTCAAGGCCGTAAACATTCGCGATACCATCACCAACGCTGATGATCCTGCCGATTTCTTCGACCTGAGCCTTGTTATCGTAATTTTCGATTTCGCTTTTTAATACGGAAATGATTCCCTGCGAATTTACGTTACTCAACTTCTCACCTCTCTGCAAAATGACGCTGTAATCTTGTCATTGATGTTTTTACGCTCTGGTCAAGAACAGTATCGCCTACAGTGAGTACGAAGCCGCCGATAAGTGACTTATCCTGCTCAAGCTCAAGCACAACGTTCTTTTTGTTATAGTCCTTTGCGATTTTTTTCTTCAACTGTTCGATCTGAGCATCATCCGGTTTTGTCACATAAGTAAATACAGCTTTGACTGTATCATCTCTTTCGCGCACCATAGCGTCATACGCTTCAAACATTTCTCCTGCGCACTCAATGTCATCATTGTCGCTCATTACCTTGACAAAACTTCTTACGGATTGCGGAAACAGCTTGTCTATAACATTACGCTTTTCAACCTTTCTGACAAGCGGATTCATAAGAGCTTCACTCAGCTCTGCCGATTCTGTCAGAAGACTGTGCATTTCTTCAACCTGTTCCGCCTCGATATTCATATCAAATAAGACTCTGGCATAGTTTGCGGGTAAATCTATCATTTATCCTACTCCTCTCCTGCGAGGAAATCATCGAGCAGCTTCTTGTTTGAGTTGCCATCCACAGTACTTCCCAGCACCTTGGATGCAGCTGCGAGAGCAATACCTGCGATCTCGTTATGAGCCTCGCGCATAATCTGCTCACGGTCGCTTTCTGCAGCCTTGTTAGCCTGCTCCACGATATGTGCCGCGTCTTCATTAGCCTTTTCTATTATAGAATTATACTGAACCTGAGCACGTTCCTTCGCTGTAGATACGATCTGAGCTGATTCCTCCTTCGCACCTCTCAGAGAAGCCTCGTACTGTTCCTTCAATGCTGTCGCTTCTTTATTCTTTGCATCAGCATCTTCTATCTGACCCTCGATAAGGGCAGTACGCTTTTCAGCCAGCTTATTA
Source organism: bacterium (assembly GCA_963627215.1). GTDB lineage: Bacteria > Bacillota > Clostridia > Peptostreptococcales > Anaerovoracaceae > CAKQOE01. The sequence continues at coordinate 2,493 of CAVGAH010000128.1, forward strand.
AGTGGCTTAAATAAGAAGATTCTGAGCAGTATAAAGAGAACGATGATATTGAAAACGATCCAGAATACGTTCCAGTTTAATGTAAGCACGCTTTTGCCTCCAATATTCGTTAACTTTGCATAATATAACAACAAATGATCCCAATATTATTTATATTTTAATAATAAATATTTCATATCCTCCGCCGTCACCGGCGGCATCGACATCGCTTGTATGACCGCACGGCGGTCGTGATTTAAGGGATCACTTCTACGCTCTTCTGATGTAAATTATCAGGTTAGCCGAGCATTACGATGATTAAGAGTGCTATTACCAGACCATAGATGGCAGTTGCTTCTGCAAGTGCGCATCCAAGGATGAGTGTGCTTGTGATAGAACCCTTTGCTTCAGGCTGTCTTGCGATAGCTTCTGTAGCCTTTGAAGTTGCGATACCGATACCGATACCAGCGCCGAAACCTGTTAATACTGCAATACCTGCACCAATAGCGATTAAACCTGTCATAGTTTTTTTCCTCCTGTTAACTATAAACTAATTTTTGATTTTTCGGATCGTTAACGTCATGTTGTTTGTTGATTTTATTTTCTCGTTCGATCCATTTGTGATAGTTTTGATGAGCTCTACTCATCTTCAATTGATTCCTGAATGAATAATGATGTCAGGAAACAGAATACATAAGCCTGCAGCAATCCATCAAATATATCGAAGTATGCACTCGCAACGAGTGGTACAACGGCAGGAACGCAATAGATAATGAGTTCCATGATGATGTATGCTCCGAGAACATTACCAAAAAGTCGCATACAAAGCGACAGCGGCCTGATAGCCAGTTCGAGAATGTTCATTGGTGTTATGGCAGGCATCGGATGAGCGAAATGCTTCAGCCATCCGCCTACGCCGCGCTGATGTATACCTGCATACTGTACAAGCAGGATACTCATGAGAGCCAGTCCGGCTGTAACATTAAGATCCTTCGTCGGCGGAGCTATTCCTATAAGCCCCAGCATGTTGGATATGCCCAGGTAAAGCAGTACAGTTATCAGATAAGGTATATACCGCTTTCCGCGCTCGCCCAGGATGTCATAGAAAAGCCCGTATATAAAGCTCATGAAAGACTCAAATACGGCCTGCTTTCCTTTCGGAACTACCTCAAGCTTTCTGGTAAATATTATTGCCATAATAACAAGAAATACCATGACGCCCCACGTTACCACAACTGACTGCGGCAGTGGAATATCAAAACTTCCTATAGGTAAATGGTAGACCTTCGACGCTATGTCCAGCTTTTCTGTCAATTCCTCAGCTAACCCCAAATTAATTCACCTCCTTACTTCATAAAAAATCACAATTTGTTGTATATTAATACTATTTTTCTTGTTTGTAAATAAAAACAAGAAAATAATAATGTATACAAGTGTACCGGTCACGAAACACGTATAGACACAATACCGGGATCTCACTCGATACCGTCATAATATACATGTAGAAGTATACAACTATTTTGATTTTAAATCCATCAAAATTATTCAGATTTTGTTAAGTTTTTTGTTATCTGTTTTGTATGTTCAAGCAAAATAATAAAGTATAATGTATATTTAAATGCAATAATTTTCTTTTTAAACTCATATAACGATATTTTTTCTTTGTGGCGTATTTGTGTGTGTTTATAAAATAACGATGTTTTTTTATTTTTTTTGTTAGCATAAGGATTATGCTGAAATTTATACACTTTTTTGCCTGATTTTATGTATTTCGTTCTGTAATTTATACTTTTTATCGTCTTTTGTATGGTTTACCGTACAAGAATAAAACTCTGCTCATAGGTAAAATGTCTGTAATGTATTTGTAATAATACATTATTGCCGGGCCGCCTGCGTGTTTTTCGACGCCCCGGGCGCGCGGAGTTTGTGAAATTATTCATTAGCGTATATATATCGTATATATATAATGTAGCTTTTTGTTATTAAAAGTATTTGGACACGCTTGTGAAATATATAATTTTCCATTCCTCTTACGGGAATATTTTTATTTACAAATTTCCAAAAGGATACAATATTATAAGGTTATAATTCACAAAAAGACGCCAATTAAATGCCGGAGAATATACGGATAAGCGTAGTTGAAATTCCCTACACCACGGAGCGTTACGTATATTTCGCAGGCAACA
>CAVGAH010000129.1:0-4611 GCA_963627215.1 bacterium
CGCCCGCCTGCCCCGGCGTCCTGTGTTTACAGCAGAGTATACATTTTGTGGGGCCGCCGGGCGGCCGGTGTTTTGAGGTCTTTATTGCTGTATTTTTAAGGATTTTCGGGATCTTTGGGATATTGGGCGCGTCTTAAAGCTTATTTACATTTTTTCTGTTCTCGCATATACTGGACTCGTTCAAGGCGTAAAAAGATCTGAGGAGGCGCGGAATAAAATGGAAGAAATTACTATAATCGGTGTTGCCGGCGGGTCCGGCTCCGGTAAATCGACATTTACAAACAGGATAAAAAAATATTTCGGCGGTGATGTCGCAGTCATTTACCATGATAATTATTACCGCAGTCAGGACGGCGTTCCGTTTAACGAGCGCGTCAAGGTCAATTACGACCATCCCGATTCGCTCGAGACTGATTTACTGGTCGAGCACCTTCAGAAATTAAAGGCCGGTGAGTCTGTCGAATGCCCTGTTTACGATTACAGCCAGCACAACCGCTCAGATGAAGTCATCGTGATAGAGCCGCGCCCCGTTATGATCGTCGAGGGCATACTGCTCTTTGCCGATCCGAGAGTCCGAGACATTCTCGACATCAAAGTTTACGTTGAGGCTGACGCTGACGAGCGTATACTGCGGCGCGTGGTCCGCGACGTCGAGGAGCGCGGCAGAGACCTGAACGGCATCATCGACCAGTACCTCACGACTGTGAAGCCGATGCACTACATGTACGTAGAGCCTACGCGGGCGCTTGCTGACATCGTTATAAACAGCGGCAAGAACGACGTTGCTTTCGATCTGTTTATTTCAAAGATCAAGCAATTGCTCGGTGAGCATTGATGCATTAATACGCTAATGCGTTCCACCGACCCATGCGCCCGGCGCATACACGGACACGCACGGCTGCGATATTTCTAATAATAAATAAAAAAGACCGTTTACATCCGGATCGTCCGAACTGTAAACGGTCTTTTTAAAATGGTGGAGCATGGGGGGCTTGAACCCCCGGCCTCAAGATTGCGAACCTTGCGCTCTCCCAGCTGAGCTAATACCCCGCGAAAGCCGCCCGAAGCGGCTCACCTGACTTGTATTTTAGCACTACTACATCTAAAATCAAGCAGAAATATGCAATTTTATGCCTGTAAATACCGAAAATTTACGAATACCGCTGCGCGGAGCCTATCCTTGCGGCCGCCGGGCGGCCCCACGCATACGTTCCTATTCATTCCTATTCATTCTTATTCATTAATTCTTACTGACCCATTACTCTTGTGTCGAGATAATTTTTGAAGCTGTCATATTCTTCCTGTTTAAGTATCGAAGGATAAGACATGATGATGAGTCTGTGCGGCTCGTTGCCTGCGTGATACGCCGGATGCAGATGCGGGAACGGGTTGCGCTTGTAGCCGCAGTGCTCGTAGAAGTCTTTTCTCATAAGCGCGATGTTTGTGACCGGCGGGTCGATCTCGAGTATGATTTTTTTGTCGGTCTGTGAAGCGAGGTATTCGAGAGCCTTCTGTCCGTACTGATTGTTGCGCTTATCGTGGAATATGCACAGATGCTCTATATAAATAAAGCTTTCTGCTTCCCAGTAGAGCATGATTCCGACCCAGTCATCGCCGTCGTAAATGCACTCGAAATGATAGTCCGCGTCGCTCATGATCGCCTTCTGCGACGCTTCTTCTCTCTGCTCGTGCTTTGGGAAGCTTGTTGCGTAGAGCTGCATCGCTTTTTCGTATATTGCTTCGTCGTATGCTTTGCCGTCTGCTGATGTTAATCTTTTGAATTCCATAATTTCTGTCACCCTTTCGTTTTTCTGAATATAATACCACAAATAGCGAGATTTTGATACAGGGGATTTTTTTGTTTGCTTTGTGACTGGGTGCGGGGCGGGTCAGCAGATTTGGGCTTCGGCTCTGTTTGCTGACTTTATTGCAGCACGTTTGTGAGCGCGTCGGCGAGGTACGGTACTGCGGCGTTTATCTGGGTTATTGTGTTTGCGTTGTTGCCGAGCTCGAGCAGTATGTAGTTGTTGCTCAGATATCCGTTGAATTTGTATGGTTTTTCTATAATGCCTGTACAGAGACCCGGGTATAATTCATTTGTCTTTTTAACTATTTTATCTGCAAACGCCCTTATCTCCTTGTAATTGTCGTTTTTCGTTCCTACTACGAGGGCGAAAGACGCGACTGTTTCGCCGTTTACTACTGCTGTTTTGGCCTTGCCTGTGGCTGTTGCTGCGTCGCGGTGGAAGTCTATTACGAGCTTTGGCGATGCGTGCTCTTTAAGTAACTTTTTAAGTGTCTCAAGCGATCTGTTGTATGATTTGTTGTACGACGGCGAATCGTGGAGCGTCGTATCGTGTATGACGTTGTAGCCTTTTGCTTTCAGAGCCGCTGTCAGGTTGTTTCCGGCCTCGCGCACTGTGCCGGCCGTGTCGGCGCTGTGCGTTGTTTCGGCGTTGGCGACAGGGGCGTAAGCCTCTGTCGCGTGGGTATGGTATATAAGTATGTCGCCGGATCCGGTGGCGCTGCTGACTTTTAATGTTTTTGAGGAGTCAGCGGCGCTTTTTGTCAGGACGGCTGTTTCGCCGGGGCTGCTGCCGTTTTGGGGCTGCGGGGAGGCGGCGCCGCCTGTAGTATCTGATTTGGCGGCGCTGCCGGTGTTGGAGCCAGAGGCGGCAGCTCCGGCGCCCTTGCCGTCAGAAGAATCGGAAAGCACAAGCTTTATTTCACCAACAACAGGTTCCGCACTCGTTACAAGAGCGATATTTTCTATTTTAGTTGTTTTGTTATTCGTTGCTCCCTGCCCTTCGCTCGTACTTTCTGCCGATGACTTTACGCTGTCCGGCGTGTCCGTTCCGCTGATTTCCTGTACATCGCTGCCGTTTCCGTCGTCAGCGCTGCCGCTTTCTGACACGCTGTCATAATCAACCATTACATCCTTATCGGCATCCGGCTCACCAACCCCGCTCGGACCGTTTTTGAGTTCTTCAAGACCGAGACTTAAAGCCGGAAGGCTTTCTTCGTATTTAGAAATGACCTGCGATACCGGGCTGTCCGCAGGCAGCATATTTATAACCATTATAAATGAAGCTGTCCAGGCAGCCATGCTGAATATCCGCCGTTTTCCGCGCGCTTCATCCTTACTGCTTCTGTTATTCCTGCCATATCCGCCTGCACTTTTCCGTTCTGCCCCGTTTTCTCTGTATCCTGTATAAACAGGTCTGTACTCACTATACTCATTTCTGTATCCCGACCTGCCTGAGCGAGTTTCAGACGCGCTTATCCTGCATATTTTTTCTTCATTTCGCGCTGCTCCTTGCCCGCTATGCAGTGTTTTTCTATTTCTGTACATAAGATATTCCTCCTGCTTCATTCTGCTGCTCTTAAATCATATGCGCGGCAGAGCTCAGGTATGAAAATATCTTAACAAAAGTCAGCATCGCGCTCCCGTATCACACTTTGCTTACCCGGCTGCGTCATCTTGCTGCGTCTTCAAACCATTCCGCGCCATATACACCCGGCAGCAGCGTCATATTGAGCGCGTCGGCTATTATGTCTGAAAAGTCTTTTATCACCTGATCTATGTCGCTCGACGTGACTATCATATTCAGCTTTTTGCGATCTATTTCCTTCTCCAGCTCATCAACGCTCTTTCCGAGCGTCTTTATCATATCGGCGACAGTATCCATTATTATCGTCTTTGCGTCCGTGACGGTCGGTATTCCGACAGCTATGACACGCGCGCCCGTAGTTTTCTCGTTGAGCGCCATCCTCATGTTTCCCGTTCCCGAGCCGGGCGCTATGCCTGTATCGCTTATCTGGACGGTAGTGTTCACGCGGTCGAGGCTGCGCGCCGCCAGCGCGTCTATCGCTATTATCACGTCAGCGCCGCATATTTCCGCCGCTCTGCGTATGACCTCCGCCGACTCGAGTCCAGTCGTTCCCATCACTCCCGGACATATCCCGCTCACGCACGCCATCTCATCATCGCTTTCTTCATCGTACATTATGAAATAGTGGCGTGTTATCCTTACTTTTTCAACTGTCGCCGGGCCGAGCGAGTCAGGCGTTATCTTTTCATTGCCAAGCCCCGCCACGAGCACCTTAAGCCTGTCATTAAACGGGACGAGCCGCCTTAACTCGCCCGCAAGTGCTTCCGTGATCCGTGCGCGCCGTTCAGCTCTGCATTTCGTTATGCTTTCATCTGTTTCAATAGTTATATAGTTTCCGACCGGCTTTCCCATTATCCTCTCGCCGACCCTGTCGACTACCTCTATCCGCGTAATGCTCACCCCGTCAGCGGGTCTGCTGATTTCACTCACAACGCCCGGTATCTCGCTATTTTCTCCCCGACCGACGTGCTCCGCATGGTACATATCCCTTATCTCGACCGCAAGGTCTGTCCTTATCCCCATAAGCTCTCCTTTTCAATCAATATACAATCAATACATAAGTAATGAATTTCCTATCCTGTCGCGCAACATGCAGCTTTGCTGCGTAAAATGCGCGCCCGGCGCGCCCACAGCTTCGTTTGAGCCTCCTCCTGCTACGGCGGTGACGCCGCCTCTCTTTCGGATCTTATTACTATTTGATTTTCTGCTCACATTATAC
>CAVGAH010000130.1:0-4490 GCA_963627215.1 bacterium
CAAAGTGCGCGTAGCTTAATTTCTACGAGTGTTCAATTTGTTATTGCAATTTACGCTTATACTTTAACTCGGGGAATTGCTCATATATCATTGTCGAGCTTTTTCCTTTTAGATAACCCATGAATTTTGATACGGCAATTTTAGGTGGAATCTCTACAAGAATATGAACATGATCCGGGCACATCTCACCCTGAATAATATTCACACCTTTCCATTCGCATAATTGTCTTAGTATTTTTCCTACTGCAACTCTTTTCTCACCATAAAATACTTTGCGTCTGTATTTAGGCGCAAATACAATGTGATATTTGCAATTCCATTTTGAATGCGATAAACTATTAATGTCATTCAGGCCCATATTTTTTCCTCCTTGCTATTCTTCATTGCAGTTGCCAGACCGCAATTTAAGTTTAGCAGTTGGAAATTATATGGTCAAATGCATAGCTTAACGGAACCACGCGTCCAACGCGTGGTTTTCTTTATACAAAAAGCGGGCGGACCCGCATGCCCGCCCGCCTGCATAGGCGTCCCGTCTATAACGATTCCTTTTTAGCAGTAACCGGATGCCCGCAGACTATATCAAGATTCCCGTTCCTGCAGCGCAGCTCATCCAGCATCTGCTTTTCTCTGCTTTCATCTTTCATGCGTATCATATACTTGAGCTTGTAAAGGCTGCCCATGTTAGTCGTTTTGACCTGGGACAGGTCGCAGCTTTCCGTGTATTCGTCGAATATATCGTCAAAAGCGCCTGTATAGTCAAGGCTTTCCGGTATAGTAACAGTCAGCTCCTTCACGCCTTCCATGTCGCTCGCCGCAAATCCCGTAAGCGCAAACGCCATATTCATAACGCCTACAATCAGGACCAGCAGCACCGCCAGCGCGATATAACCCGTGCCTGTCGCAAGCCCCATCGCCATAGCGAGGAATATAGAGCAGATGTCGCGCGCGTTCCCCGGAACGCTCCTGAATCTTACGAGGCTGAAAGCGCCTGCGACGGCTACTCCCGTTCCTACGTTGCCATTGACTACCATTATAACTGTCTGGACAACTATCGGAAGTATCGCCAGCGTCATAAGGAAATTTCTGGATGCCGTGCTGTTCTTAAAAGAATAAAAAAACATAATTGCGAGTCCCAGCACGACTGACACAGCCGAAGCCGTTAAAAATTCCTGTAAAGTAAAGGCCGCAGCCTCCGTTCCTGTAAATATACTGTTAAGCATTGACATAAACTCCTTTCATTGCCTGACCTCCGGTGATCTCCTGTTTGTAGGCGTTGCCGTATTTAGTAAAGGCCGAGCTTCTGATCTCGAGCCTGTCAAGTATGTGCGCCAGCCACAGCGGCATAGCGCCCGGTACCTTTATTTCCATTAAATGCTGATCCGGCTGTATCAGCTTTTTGCCGAAAACTCCGTCCTCGAGACGCAAGTCGTCGCACCTGTATGTGATATCCGAATCAAAAGTTATGCGCAGGTCGCGGTCGTCCTTCGCGAAAAAAGCATCACGCTCGTATGACAGAAACATCATAGGCTGCAGGTTTCCGTAATGATCCAGGAAATAATTTATTTCATGATAGATCTGGTTATCGACGAATGCTTCCTTATCGCTGCGCGCGTCACCGCGCGAATCAGGTGCAACGGGCAGCCCCGCTGCCCTCCTACGTCCGCTTTGCGGACTACGCTGTCGCATTTTACACTGCGGCTGAAGCCGCGTAAAATCCGCGCCGGGCGCACGCTCGTTTGAAACTTTTTCCATAAAATGTATTGGTTCTGTTCGTTCATTCAGATAACCCTCGAGCTCTCCGAGCTCCATTTTCAGACGGCGCTTGTATACCACGCCGTCGTATTTTTTCTTTACCTCGACAAATACATTAGAGTCGCACGTCGGCACGCCGTAGCTCCTGATGCGGAGCTTTTCGCGGTAAAGGGGCTTCTCGATGGAAGCCCTTATAAGCTTGAAATCCGGCGTGTCGTAATACATGCTGCATATAGTGCTGTGCGGGTATTCGTCCGGTTCTATGTAGTCCGCGAGGGCGGTCATGAGCAGCTCGTATTTTTCGCCACTCAGAAGATATTTCTTTTCGATTCTTTTAAACAGGTTGTTTGCGCTGCCCATATTTTTACCTCCTCTACTGCTGCATATATCTCATGAGCATAGTTGCTACCTGAGCTCTTGTCGCGTTTGCCGCCGGAGCGAGCGTAGTCGATGTCGCGCCTGTTATAACGCCTTTGTTTACAGCCCATGCCATGGCGTCTGACGCCCATGAAGCTACGCTCGCGTTGTCAGTGTATGCGCTGAGATCTGCTGTCTGAGTTACGTCAACGCCCTTGTACTTCGCATAACGCTGGAGTATCGCTGCTATTTCCTGACGAGTTATGCTCTTGTCAGGAGAGAATGTAGTTGCTGACGTTCCGTTTACTATACCGTTTTCAACAGCCCACGCTACCGCGCTGCTGTACCAGCTATTTGAAGCTACGTCTTTAAAGCTTGCCGATGTAGAAGCTGTCGGCTGACCCTCCGCGCGCCAGAGTACAGTTACGAGCATTGCGCGAGTCATCGCGTTGTCAGGGCTGAATACGCCTGTTGACGTACCGCTCATAAGGCCTGACCTTGTAACGTAATCAACTGCCTGCACATACCATGAGCTTGCAGCTACATCTGTAAAGCCGCCCGGCTGAGCGCCGTTTCCTCCGTCAGGGAGCTGCGGCGGCTGGTTCGCGTCAGATGAAGACGAGCCGGAACCTGATGATGAGCCTGAGCTTGAAGAACCTGACGAGCCTGTGCCTGTTCCGCTCGGAGGAGTCATGCTGCCGTTAGTGCCGTCAGGGCGCTGCATACCGCCTCCTCCGAAGCCGCCGCCCATGCCGTTGTTGCCGTTCGCTGTAGTTGCTGACGCTGAAGCCTTCTGAGTGCTGCCCTCATAAAGAGTGTATGTCGAACCGTCTGTAAGCTTCGGTGACGAGAATACTACGCTCTGGACTGATTTCGGAGCTTTTTTTGTGTATACTGTATTTCCTGAAGCGTCCTTTACAGAAATCGTGCTTCCTGATGATATAGCGCTGCTTGCGCTGAAGTTTATGTAAGCCTGGCTGTCGTCAGTCTTTGTCGGAGTAGCGACCATACCCATAGAGCCTGCTGCGAGAAGCGTTCCGCCCGTCACCTCGCAAGCCGTCTCATAATCGAGAGCGCCGTCGCCGTTTCCTGTTTGCCATATTGTTACATTACCGCCGTACATGTAGATAGAGCCGTTTGAATCAAGTCCGTCGCCGCTTGCGTTTACAGTAATGTCACCGCCGTAGATATAAATGTTGTAATCGCCTACGCCAGAAGACTCACCACCGGGGCCTCCGAATCCTCCCGGACCGCCGTTACCGAATCCACCCGGCGGCATTCCGCCCGCCTGCGGGCCTGAAGCGCTGCCATTTGAAGTCGAGCTGTCTGCTGCAGTCGTTGATGTTGTTGACGCTGTAGTTGCTGCTGTAGTAGTTGCAGTATCAGTCGTTGTTTCATCATCATCGCTTGAAACAGCGTTTACGCCGTCATCGCTCGATGTTATGTCTATAGTTCCTGAGTAGAAATAAATATTTTCACTTTCTATGCCTTCATAAGATGAAGTTACTGTTATGCTGAGGTCGCTGTCAGAGCCGCCCTCTGTACCGATAACTACCTTTTCGTCAGCCTTGAGCGCTTTCTTGAGAGCACTTACAGTAAGCTTTCCGCCTGTAACTGTAAGAGTTCCGTCCGCCTTTATGCCCTGCTTGTTATTTCCTGAAACTGTAAGAGAACCGCCGCCTGTTATTGTCAGATCGCCGCTTGAATTCAGGCAAGCCTTAGGCTTTTCTGCGTCACGGTCAGTATCAGCGAGCGAGTTAGTAGTTCCGTCAGCGAGCACCAGAGTTACTTCTGTATCGCTCTTCGCGTTGAACGGAGCCGTAGTCGTGCTCGTCAGCTTGAGTCCGTTAAATACGACCGTTACATCTGTGAGCCCTTTCTTTACTACTATGTTGCCGTCGCTGCAGCTTCCTGAGAAAACGTAAGTGCCGGAGCCTGTTATGGTAAACTCAGTACCGGCTATCTCATAATCGCTGTACGAGCCCTGGGCCGTCACCTCGCTGTCAGTAAACGTGACCATCGTTGCATTGGCTGTGTTGTAAGTCGCTGCCGCGCAAGTCGCGCTTCCTATAGTCATCATTATCATGCATATGACAAGAAGTATCGCTGTAAACTTCCGCGACCCGCTCCCGCGCGCCGGGCCTCCTCCCGTATCTTTCTGTTTTACTTTCATGTTGTCCTGTACTACTGTCAGAGCTGTTTCCATTTTCGAGTACCTCCTTGCATTTTCTTTTAGTCTTTTTTACAAAGGTTTGATTTGCTGTATACCCTTACAGCATGCTTTCCTTTTCTTTACTTCCTTTTGACAATAAGAAGTATAGCAGCCCTATGTGAGAGAAATTTTTCAAAAATGTGATGAAAATGTTAAGAGGTTGTTAAAG
>CAVGAH010000131.1:0-4414 GCA_963627215.1 bacterium
GTGTAGGCGGTCTGTGCATGCAGTGTGACGAATGCATATGGCCTAAGTGCACTTTCGGCAAGTAAAAGAAAAGGAGATTTTTTATGGCTGACGGATATACTAGAGAATGGAAATTCAGAGCTTGGAATCCAACAGAAAACAAAATGTTTTCACCGGAGGATCTTGAAGAGCCTGATACAGCAGAAGATGCTCCCAAAACCATCTATGGCGGTCTTATTGACGGCGCTCTGCATATCAAGGATTATAAGACGGATCCTGTAACTGAATATATTTTTCAGCAGTCAACTAACTGGTTCGACCAGGAGCAGAACGAGATATACGAGGGCGATATCGTTGAAATTGACGGAAAGTACTATCAGGTAATATGGGACGAAGTTTCAGGCGGGTACCTTTTCCTTGGTGAAGATATGGATGTTTCTCCGGGTGGTGCGTATATAACTGACTTTGTTAAAATCGTAGGAAATGTATTTGAAAACAGCAAGGCTGATCCTGAAGAGCATAGAAGATCCATAAAGTTCAGGGCGTGGGATCCCGTATCAAATATTATGTATACCCCGGAAGATATAAAGGATCCGCAAGAAGATATGATGGTATCTATATATGCATACCTTTCGTTTGGTGCGTTATATATATATGATTTTAAACTAGATCCTCCTATTGAACTTATACCTATGCAGTATACGGGTTGGAAGGATGCTGAAGGATTCGATATATTTGAGGGCGATGTAGTGTACATTGACGAAGATGAAGAACGTAAGGCGCAAGTTTCATGGAGTGATGAGATTGGTCAGTTTATTTTCGTTGATGATGAAGGCACGATATATCCGGGTTCTATGAGCACTTCTGAGCAGACTAAGCTGATCGGAAATATATATGAAAATAAAGAATTTGCTTTAGGTTAATAATTAAAAAGTGAGGTAAAGAAAAATGGATGACTATAAAAATAATCTTGATATAAATGACCCTGAGACCATTGCCAGATTTGACGGGATGTATGTTGACTTTTATCTTGAAGATGATATGTTTGAAGTAGAGGGTCAGTTCTTTACAATAGATGATCAGCTTTACATAGAAGTACATAATTCTGTAATGCACATTCTTGAAATGGCAGGTAAGGAGCTTCGTCTGGCTCAGATAGGTCAGGTATTTACAGCAACAAGACCTGACAACCACAGATTCTATATGGAAATAAACAGAGTTTATTACAATATGGAGAATCCTAAACCTGAAGACTTCAAGAAGATGGTTGAAAAGGAAGACATACATACATTCTTCCTTAAGCTTACAGATGTAATGGTAAGACATTTCCCTGAAAAGAAGAAATGGCAGATAACGAAGAATAAGATCAATATGTATTATGTCGGAGATATTATAGAGTATGATACAATAGAGGAACTCTATGAAGATAACAAGGATATAATGGAAGGGGAATGGCAGGCTGTTGTATATGAAGCTTACGAAGAAGAATCTGATTATATGACTACATTCCTGCCTGAAGATCAGAACAGATAAATTTCAGGAGGTGCTGTATGGGCAAAACTGTTGTTGAAAGCGGAACGATAACATTCGAACCTGAAAGAAAAAAAAAAGGGTGTGGCAAATGTCCGTCAGGCTGCAGGACTGTATGCCAGAGACAGAAAACAGTAGAATTTGATATGGTCGAGGGTGAAATGGATGATTTCAAGCTTGACTATACAATGCCTGATTATGGATCATTCAGAAAGAAAAAAACAGAAACGAAGGAATAGAAAATAATGGAATTTAACGGTGCGGAAGCGAGTATTATTTTTACAGTGAAGGCTGTTGAAAGTATTCCTTGTGATTTAAAAGGGCAGAAAGTTGCTTTTGACTGCGACGGAAATATTATTTCAGACCCGCTTAAAACACCATGGCCTATGCCATGGGTGACTGAAGAAATAAAAAAGCTGGTTTCGGGAGAGAGTGAGATGCCGGAAAAGAACAGCTTTAAAGTCTATAATCCTGAAGAATCAGACCAGTTTGTATTTGTTGAGGTTCAGAGATTTTAAAATCTTAATATTATAAAGAGCTGTCGTGTGAATTATGCGCGGCCGGCGCGCTGAACGTAAAGCAGACATTATTATTTATAGTATATGTCTGGCATCATTGCTGCTGTGCTGTGCAGACCTGCGACAGCTCTTTTTGCCGCTTTGACGTATTTTGTAAGGCTGTAGTTTACTTATTTGTGAGGTATTTTTAATGCTTAAGGTCATTGTTACATTAAAACAGGCGCCGAGATCCAATCAGGTAAAGATGATGGAAGGCTCTAATATTGTAGTCAGGGATCCTGATGAGGCGATGCTTACGTTTGATGACTGCAACGCTTTGGAGCTTGCGCTGCAGATGAAGGATAAGATGGATGATGATATCCATATCACGACGTTCAGTATGGGAAATGATAAAACGGAGGAGATACTTCGTGAATCTCTGGCGCTCGGAGTAGACAGAGCAGTGTTGTTAAATGATGAAAGAGTGCGCGGCTCGGATACTGAAGCCACTGCATATACGCTTGCAGCAGCGATCAGGAGTCTGGGCGATTTTGATGTAGTGCTTACAGGTCATGCAAGCATGGATGGCAGGACAGGCCACGTGGGACCTATGTTGGCCGAGTATCTTGGACTTCCGTATCTCACAAATATCAGCTGGTTTTCTAAAGATAAGTATGGTATACTTAGCGTCACGAAGGATTTGGGGCAGATACTTCAGACTGTTGAGATGAAAGCTCCTGCGGTCCTCAGCAATCTTAAGCACAAGTACAGTCTGCGCGTAATGTCTATAGCTGGTATAAGAGCGGCTATGAAAATGAATATCGATAGGATCACGCTCGATGATCTTGATATAGATATGAACAGAACAGGACTTGAGGCTGCAAAGGTAAGAGTTGCTGAAATAATGCCATCAAAAAAGACTCGTTTGCAGATACAGATGTTCTTTGATCAGTATAAGGACGGAGATTTTGATCCTATACTTAATGAAATCCAGAAAATAAAGTAGCTATATGAAAAAATAGGATGCACAACAAATAGTGCTGTGCCTATATTCGCATGACTGATATTAAATACGCATAATATTATTGAACATAAAATTGACATAATCTATGATTCGTATTATAATCAGAATGTGGGTGCTAAGTGTGCTTATTATTTGGTACCTGCATTCTGGTTTTGTTTTTGTTCAAGTTCGGTAAATTACTGAACATGGAGGTAGAAAAAATGAGCTTTATTGACGGGCGTAGAAAAGTAATAATCAAATCAAATGATCAAACTTGGATATTTAAGGCTGTTGACGGTTCTGTTATAGAAAAAACTGAGGATGCAGATGAAAAATTAACAGAAGCATTATCTGAGTTTGTAAAATCGCAGGAACTTATTTCAGGCACAAGTCAGGACAAGATAACTGTTGATGAAAAAGAGTATGACCTTGATGTAGAGAGACTGCTCGACTGCACTATCGGCGATCTGCTTGAGCATACTGCTGAAGTAAATCCTGATGGCGAGGCGCTTATTTCATTTGATGGTACAAAGAGAATAGATTATAAGACATTCAACGAGCGCTCAACATATTTTGCAAAATATATGCTCAGCATAGGTATCGGAAGAGGCGATAAGGTTGCTCTCTGGATGGCTAACGGCATCGAATCAATGGTAGCTTCATATGCGCTCAGTAAGATCGGCGCTGTTATGATCGCGTTTACTCCATATGAAAAGCAGGATAGAATGGAAGAACTTGTAAGGAGATCGCAGGTTTCTACATTTATACTATACAGAGGCGCAAAGGTACACGAGAATATAGAAATGCTCGCTGACGATATGTACCCTGAGATCAAGACTCAGAAGTACGGCGAGCTGAATATCGAAAAGGCTCCGCTCCTCAAGAGAGTTATCCTCGTAGATGCAACCGATGAATTCAATTACCCGGGCGTATTTGACTTCAATAAGGCACTGGAAATAGGTAAATCACTCCCTGATGACGATTACAACGCAGCAAGAGCAGCAGTAAGCGTAAAGGATCTCGGATATGTTATCTATACATCAGGAAGTACAGGCTTCCCTAAGGGCGTAATGCTGTCACACCTCAACATAGTTGAAAATTCAGATTCACTTGTTAAGAAGATGGGTCTTACTAAGGATGATAAGATGTGCATGCAGATACAGCTGTTCCACACATTCGGTTCAACAGTATCAGGCGTTACATCTGTAAATATAGGTATTCCTATCGTACTTACAAGCAGATTTAAGCCTGCTGAGTCTCTCAAGATGATAGAGAGAGAAAGATGTACGACAATATGCGGCGTACCTACTATGTTTATCGGCTTCATCGACGAAATGAAGAGAAATCCTGACCTGTATGAGGTTTCATGCATGAAGAAGGGTATCGCAGCCGGTGCTCCATGCCC
>CAVGAH010000132.1:0-4363 GCA_963627215.1 bacterium
GCCGACAACATCGTCCCTCGCCTGCAGCCGACTGACAGAACATATATCTACCTTAAATACTATGATAAAAAAACGGATCGGAAGAAAGACCCGCTGCTCATATACATTGATTTTACAACATTTTAAGCTCTATTTCAAGAATGATTTAGTGTACTTAAATTTTCAGATGCAAGTAATGTCGCTAATTACAACTTAACCATACTATTTAAGTAAATACTAAAGATAAAATTTTAACAATATTTTTTCAGGTACAGAACAGAAATGCCGTCCGCCCGGCGGACCCACATGATTTTTAGATTATTTATTAATGTATGCGCCTACAAATTACAATTATCTGCACATCAGTAGAAAAGGATGCCATTTCCGGCATCCTTTAAATTCAAACTAAAATATTTTAATTATTCACAAACCTCACGCCACCTGAGATCATAAGGTTCAAATGTAACACTGCGATATTTATCTACATCAAGTATCTTACCGTCCCAGTCCCCGTGGATATCGCCGTTCTGCTTGATAAGGATATCATATAATATATCGTATGTGATTCCATCATCGCCTGTTTCTACGATAGTGCTGTACGGAAGAGTCTTATGATACGTCATTTCGAGACCGTTATAATCAAAATGATATCCGCATCTCATTCTGCAGCCGTCAAGGCCTGTATACTTAAAGAGAGCCTTAAGGTCGTGAAGTATCTTATCATGCTCTTCTTCATACAGGTTTTCTGGTGTTGTATCAGTATAATCAAATCTGAACTGAATAGGAATTCCGTATTTATGGAATCTCTCAACGTAGCTCATGAGCCTGTCTGTCGGATAATCCTTGTAAAGCACGCAGTTTACACGTGTGTTTACAGGTATCTGAGCTATAAGCTCATCAGGTGACTCCTCGACATACTTGACAAGATGTCTTGAAATATTTATACAAGTTATCTTATCTTTATTTCTTTCGCAGAATGCGATCATATCCTCACCCGGCTGGTCGACAAACACAGGGAAAGTTGTATTTATATAAACCTTATGTGTAGTCGGCACCTGGTCAAGAAGCTTCTGCAGCGATTCAAGATTTGAGAATGGTTCTCCGCCTGTGAAAACAAAATCGCAATACGGTGTTATCTGATCCATTACCCTGATGCTTTCACATATCTTTTCAAGGCTGAATCCTGCAGTATCATTGTACTCCTCTTTATTGACGCAGAAAGGACAATTGTTGCGGCAGTCATACGGAACAAATACCGTCACCGTAGCTCCACCGTCACGCGTCTTGTATGGATTACTCATATTTATCTGTTGTTCCTCCAATCAAATACATATACACAAACTAATTATATTTTATACCTTTACATACCTTTTAGTCAACAGGTATAAGTATTTAGAAGTACTTACATACAAAATACATGATCTGACATCACATGTGTTTTGTATTTCAAAAGTAAATATGCATATCAAGAACATTAAAAAGGGATGCTGTAAAACAGCATCCCTGAAATATTCTTCTAATATGGAATTAGAGGTTCTTACCGATAGACTTAAGGTAGTTGAGTACCTTTTCCTGAGTAAGAGGCTCTTCCTTGCATCTGTAGCCGATAGCATCATATACAGCGTTGAAGATTGCTGGTGGTGTAGGCTGGATAGGACCTTCACCTGATTCCTTAGCACCGTAAGGAGCTGAAGGGTCATATGATTCAACGATAGTAGCGTTGATCTCAGGCATATCGATAGCACCGCAGAGCTTGTAGTCGTGGAATGATGGGTTGAGTAATCTACCATCATCAGCATATCTCATTTCTTCGAGTAATGCGTTACCAAGACCCATCTGGATAGAACCGTGAACCTGACCTTCGCATGACATTGGGTTGATAGGCTGACCAAGGTCACCTGCTTCAGTAATGTCAAGAACGTGTACGAGACCAGTGTAGAGGTCAACCTTAACGTGAGCGATCTGAGTTGTGAAGCCGAATGTTGGTGAGTGACCGATGTTACCACCCTGCTGGATACCCTTTCTTCTTGGAGGAGTGAACTGACCTGCAGTGATGATAGGACCGTTAGCAGAGATGTACTGATCTACTACTTCGTTCCAGTCAACGTTCTTTCTCTTCTTTTCATAGATTGAGTAGAACTGGTAATCCTTAACGCCAACTTCCTGACCACGGCAACCCATGATTGCAGCAGCTACAGGGAAGAGGAGCTGGTTAGCAGCTTCGCATGCTCTTCTGATAGCCCAACCAGTAGCGTATGTTACACGTGATGCGAATGTACCAAGGTCGAATGTAGCGAGCTCTGTATCTCTTGAAACAACCTTGATATCCTCAGATCTTAAGCCGAGAGTTTCAGCTGCCATCTGAGCCATTACCATATCAACACCCTGACCGATATCAGTAGCACCGCAGAATAATACTACGTTGTTTTCGTTTTCTATCTTAACGTTAGCTACTGTATGTGGCTTGTATGAGAGGTAGAGAGTATATGATGTACCAGAAATGTAGTAACCACCAGAGATACCAACACCTTCACCAAATGGGAGGTGACCATACTTAGCTTCGAAGTCGCAGTTATCAGCAGCAGTCTGAAGAGTCTTCTTGAATTCTGTATGAGGTACATACATCATTGAACGGCAAGTATGACCAGATTCAACTGCGTTGAGGAGTCTGATCTGTAATGGAGTCATGCCGAGCTTTTCAGCTGCCATATCCATGAGGATTTCCATTGCAAATCTTGGCTGTGCACCACCGAGACCTCTGTGTGCACCTGATGTATTTGTATTTGTGTAAATTAACTTACCAGCAAACTTAGCAGCAGGAGTTACATATGGGAGGTGAGTCATTGATGCAGTATAGAATAATACTACAACACCCCAAGACATGTAAGCACCGGCAACCATCATATTGTTGAAATCAACAGCTGTGATATGACCTTCCTTATCAAAGCCCATTCTGAACTTCATGAAGCAAGCGTGACGACCCT
This sequence comes from bacterium, assembly GCA_963627215.1. Classification (GTDB taxonomy): domain Bacteria; phylum Bacillota; class Clostridia; order Peptostreptococcales; family Anaerovoracaceae; genus CAKQOE01. The sequence goes on from CAVGAH010000132.1 coordinate 2,964, forward strand.
GGTGTGAAGCAAATACTTCAGATCTTTCGTAAGTGCACTTAACAGGACGACCTACCCTTGAAGAGAACTTTGAAGTAACGAAGTCAGCAGTAGATGCAACACCCTTACCACCGAAACCACCGCCGAGCAGAGGAACTGTAATTCTGATATCCTTCATAGGCATCTGGAGAACCTTAGATAACTGCTGGTGAGTATAGTGAGGAACCTGACAAGTAGCATATAAGTGAAGCTTATTCTTATGTACATCAAAATCAGCAAGAGCTGACTGTGGTTCGATGAATGCATGCGTATACTGTGAAGAATAGAATTCATCTTCGATTACGAGATCTGATTCAGCAAGAATAGCATCTACATCACCGTACTGCTGGCTACCCTGGTGAGCGATGTTGTTTGGCTTATCTTCGTGGATAAGAACGCCAGTTTCCTGAGCAAATGCTTCTGACTTACGAGCATCTACAACTACAGGGAGGAGCTCATACTCAACGTCGATGAGTTCGAGAGCCTTTTCAGCGATTTCTTCTGTAGTAGCACAAACAGCTGCTACGCCTTCACCCCACATACGAACCTTTTCTCTTGCGAGAACTTCTTCGTTTGCTGAGTGAGCTACGATACCGTAATCGATTGGGAAGTCCTTACCAGTAAGAACGTCGAGTACGCCGTCTAATTCGAGAGCCTTGCTGAAATCAATGTTCTTGATTATAGCGTGAGCATGTGGAGATCTTAAGATCTTTGCATATACCATTCTTGGTAATGTAAGGTCATCTGTGTACTGGAGCTTACCAGTTACCTTCTTAGGACCATCAAGACGAGGAATAGATCTACCTACTTCTGTATACTCTCTGGTATAATCCTTAAAGTCATGATACTTGTTAGAAAATTCGTACATTTTATTCATTCCCATTTATAACACCCCGCCTTCTGCTGCACATGCTTCTACAGCTTCGAAAATGAGAAGGTAACCTGTGCATCTGCAGAGGTTTCCTGAAAGTGCTCTTCTGATCTCAGCTCTTGAAGGATGCGGATTTCTAGTTAATAAGTTGTAAGAAGACATTACCATACCTGGTGTGCAGAAACCGCACTGTACAGCTCCGTGATTAAGGAAAGCCTTCTGGATAGGATTCATTTCGCCAGTCTTGTGATCAGCGATACCTTCGATCGTAGTGATCTTCTTACCCTGGCATGCCATAGCAAGTGTGAGGCAAGATAATACAGCCTTACCGTCGATGATTACTGAGCAAGCTCCGCAGTCGCCCTGACCGCAGCCCTTCTTAGTACCAGTAAGACCAGCTTCTTTTCTAAGTACGTCAGCGAGGATGTCAGTAGGAGCAACTCTGAGGTCCATATCTTCGCCATTAATATTTAAAGTAATTAACTGCTTCTTTATCATTTATTCTGCACCC
>CAVGAH010000133.1:0-4264 GCA_963627215.1 bacterium
TCTCTGCAAGCATCTTCTTGTAACCCTCGCCCCAGCTCCACATGGCGTCGAGTATTGGCTTAAGGCTGTGACCGAGCTCTGTGAGCGTGTATTCTACGCGCGGCGGTACTTCTCTGGCAACCCGCCTTACGAATTCTAAATAAAAAATATTTTACCATTTGACTTACAAGACCTTTTAGTCTAAAATCAATAAGGTAATGTTAGCGGTTTTTGGCGCGATTTTGCCGGGAACCGTTTTTTTATGTGAAAAAACGGATGCTGTATTAATACGAATATCGCAGGAGAGCCGGCGTCACCGCCGGACAGGATAGAAAAAAGTTAATTTAAAGCATAGCAGAGCACTGACAAGCTCGCTTGATCAGTGCGGCGCGTAGCTTGCAACGGCGCCAGCGGAGCTTTTGCTCCGTCCGGGTTTCGGTGGAAGATTATGATACGCCACCGAAAGTCGGGAATGGAGCCCGCCGCTTATAGAGGCGGGTGACATCTGGCGCTACGTTATCACAAAACACATAAAACGGAGGAATGAAAAATGTCAGACAACGTAACTATTCTCGACCACCCACTGCTCAAGCACAAGATTTCAAGACTGAGAGACGAAACAACAGGAACAAATGAATTCAGAAGCCTCGTAGAGGAAATCGCTATGCTCATGGGTTATGAAGCGCTCAGAGATCTTCCGACTGAAGAAGTAGAAGTAAAGACTCCTATAGAAGCATGCATGGCTCCTGTCATCGCAGGCAGAAAGCTTGCTGTAGTTCCTATTTTAAGAGCCGGTCTCGGAATGGTAAGCGGTATACTCGCTCTCGTACCTTCTGCAAAGGTAGGACACATCGGTATGTACAGAGACGAGGAGACTCATGAGCCTCATGAATATTACTGCAAGCTGCCTGACCCGATCGAAGAACGTACTATCGTAGTAGTAGATCCTATGCTCGCAACAGGCGGTTCAGCAGTTGACGCTGTAAATCTCATAAAGCAGAAGGGCGGAAAGAACATAAAGTTCATGGCTATCATCGCTGCTCCTGAAGGAATAAAGAAGTTTACTGAGGCACATCCTGACGTACAGCTCTACGTAGCTCAGCAGGACAGATGCCTTAATGAAAACGCTTACATTTGCCCGGGTCTGGGTGATGCTGGCGACCGTATATTTGGCACTAAGTAACCGACTTGTCTTTTTCGCGGATTACTGCGTTGCGCGGCGGACGATCCGGTGCTCACGTACCCATGTACGCTCCGCTCCGTTCGCCTTGCTGCGCCTTGTACTACACGAAAAATCCTGCGTCGGAGCTATTAAAATTTTCATAAAAATGTATACGTTATTGTTTTTTATATAGAGATTATTGTTACTGATTTTGTAAAAAGAAAGGAAAAATTTTGAGCAACACAGAAAAGAAAACGGTCGGAATAGAGCCGATCTACGACGCAAGAACGCTCGGCGTTCCGAAATTCACAGTACTCGGACTTCAGCACATGTTCGCCATGTTCGGCGCGACCATCCTCGTACCTGTACTTACAGGCCTTGACGTATCAACTACACTGCTTTTCGCAGGTCTCGGAACGCTTCTGTTCCACTTTATCTCAGGAGGCAGCGTTCCTGCATTCCTCGGTTCGTCATTTGCGTTTATTGCAGGATATGCAGCAATAGCACCAAACAAAGAACCCGAGCTGCTTCCTTATGCGTGCTTTGGAGTAGCATGCGCAGCACTCGTTTATCTCGTACTTGCCGGACTCTTTAAGTGCTTCGGTGTAAGCAGGGTAATGAAATATTTCCCTCCTATCGTAACAGGTCCCATAATCATAGCAATAGGACTCAATCTTTCATCATCAGCTATCACTAACTGTGAAACAAACTGGCCTATAGCACTTGTAGCAATAATCATCGTAGTAGCTGCAAACATCTGGGGTAAGGGAATGATAAAAATAATCCCTATTATCCTCGGTGTGCTGGGTTCATACATCGTAGCCGCAGCTACGGGAAATATTGATTTTACATCGGTAAGCGAAGCTGCATTGATAGGACTTCCTATTCACTGGAATAATACTGTATTTTCGATATTCAGCGATACAGATATGTCGCTTCTCATAACATCAGTAATAACAATAATGCCTATCTCACTTGCAACAATAATCGAGCATATAGGCGATATATCGGCGATATCATCAACAGTAGGCAGAAACTACATCGCAAGACCCGGACTCCACAGAACGCTTTTAGGCGATGGACTTGCAACTCTCGCAGCATCACTCTTCGGCGCTCCTGCAAACACTACTTACGGTGAAAACACAGGCGTACTTTCGCTTACAAAGGTATTTGACCCGAGAGTTATCAGACTCGCTGCATGCTTCGCTATCCTGTTCTCATTCTCGCCTAAGTTCGCCGCTCTCATCGGCTGCATGCCTTCAGCTACAGTAGGCGGTATCTCAATGGTACTCTACGGCATGATCTCAGCAGTCGGCGTAAGAAACCTTATAGAGCATCAAGTAGACTTCAGCAAGTCAAGAAATATCCTGATCGCAGCGCTCATACTCGTGCTCGCTATCGGTATAAACTACAGTGACGCAGGCGCTCTTTCGTTCGCGATAGGCGCTGTAACTATCAGCTTCTCAGGCCTCGCTACAGGTTCGCTCGCAGGAATCATCCTCAACGCTGTCCTTCCGGGCAAGGATTACGTTTTCAATGAAGAGGACGAGCCTGATATCAAGCACACTAAGGACGACAAGTAATTTAGAATAACAGCATAAATAACAGAATTTTACAGACGGGTATCATATCGCAGCTACGACTGCCGGTGACGGCAGCAGCATATGGTATCCGTTTTTTGTACAGAATATTATTCATAATAATGGACGAGCAGGAAATTAGATGATAAAATAAAATAAGTATGAAAACTCATACGGGAAATATTTTTTCATGAAAAATGGAAATGAAAAAAGGAGAATGAAATGAAAAAGAACATTTTCAAGAAGGTCATTGCAGGAGCTATGGCTCTTACGATGGTATTCTCAATGACTGCGTGCGGCGGTAGCAACGGCGGTTCAGCTGTGGGCGACAGCGGAGAAAAGACTAAGCTCTATGTTGTAAACTGGAAGGATTACGCTTCTGACGACGCAGACTATGTAAAGCAGTTTGAAGAAGAAAACAACTGCGAGATCGTAAACACTTACATGGACAGTGAGGAAGACCTTCTTACAAGACTTAAGACTTCAGGAGCAGGCGAGATAGACGTTTGCCTGCCTAACTGCTCTATACTTCCTGCAGCTATAAAGGCAGGACTGCTTGAGCCTATCGACACTTCAAAGCTTACAAACTTTGACAGCCTGTTTGAAAGATTCAAGACACAGGAAGAATGCTTCGGCGATGACGGTCAGATGTATGCCGTTCCGTTCGTATGGGGTTCTACAGGCATAGCTTACAACACTGAGCTCATGTCAGAAGCTCCTACAAGCCTGAACGTTCTCTTTGACGAGAGCCTTGCAGGCAAGATCACTTTCCGTGATGACTATAATGACGCTGTAATGGTAGCTGCAATGGTACTCGGACAGGACCCTAACGATCCTTCAGACCTCGAAGCTATAAAGCAGAAGCTCATCGAACAGAAGTCACTCAACAAGACTTACTGGCAGACAGGCGATGAGTTCTCTAAGCTCTTCGCAGCAGGTCAGGTACAGGTAGGTCTCATGTGGTCAGGTCAGAGCGCTACTATGAAGAACGAAGGCGAGCCTATCGGCTACGTTGTTCCTGAAGACGGCGCTATCGGCTGGGTAGATAACTGGGGAATCCCTGCAAACTCACAGAACAAGGAGCTTGCTTACAAGTTCATCGACTTCATGCTGAGCAAGGACGTTCAGTACGACTGGTCAGCAAACAAGGGCGGCCCTTCACCTGCTAACCAGGAAGCAGCAGACGCTATCGATCCTGAATACGCAGCTGCATGCGGCATGGACGAAGAATCACTCAACAGACTCCAGTTCATGAAGTACAGAAGCGATGAAGTTAAGCAGGCTTGGAATGAGCTGTGGACAGAAGTAAAAGCTTCCTAGTATCGCACGAAAAATCCTGCGCCCGTTTGTTATCTAAATGTTTATGATTTAGTCAGATAATTGAGCAGGATATATAATCATTTGAATTTTCAGGGAGGTTGTTGTCTGAATGGCGGCAGCCTCCCGTATAGTATAGTTTATTGTAATTTTATTTTTTACAAAAAAGAAGCCATATAATGCCAGAGAATATACGGGCAGGACTTCAACCGTCACGTATATTCGG
>CAVGAH010000134.1:0-4216 GCA_963627215.1 bacterium
CGCTGCCGCCGCTGACTTTGCCGTAAGCAGTCAGGCCCGTTCCGTCAGGAGCAGACGCTTTTACAAACGCGAGCTTTGAGCTGTCATAAGCTATCTCAGAATGAAGCGCCGCTACCTGTGCATTTTCCGCATCAGCAGAAACATTCAATGTTACATCAAATGTTTCATTCGCAGCCACTTCACCGCCATCATATGAAAATGATACTTTATAATTTACATCATCCGCATACGACAAAAAAATCCCTGTTCCCGGCATCGCAGTGAAGATCATTGCGACAGTCAGGAACAGGGATAGTATCTTTCGTGATCTTTTCATACAGATTCCCTTCGTCTATCATCCCACAGGACGATAAACGGCGGATCGTATAAATTTCTGATACAGATACGCTTGATAAGAATTATAAGTGCCCTGCAGGACGAAATTATACAATTAAGCTAATAATTAATTTTTCACATCTGCAAATCTCATGAGCATCGCAGCAGCCTGCGCTCTCGTAGCCGTACCCGACGGAGACAGTTTGTTACCGCTTACTCCGTTTATGATACCGTTTTTAACAGTCCAGACTACAGGCTCTTTAGCCCACGATGCTACTTCCGAAGCATCGGCATATACTGATATATCAGCCGAAGCGCTCACATCCATGCCTTTGAGCGAAGCGTATCTGTAAAGTATAGCTGCAAGCTGCTGCCTCGTCACGCTGTCAGACACGCCGAACGTTCCGTTTCCGTAGCCTGTCACTATACCGTTTGATGAAGCCCATGTAACTGCGTCTGTATACCATTTGCCGCTCTCCACATCGTTGAACGGGCTGCCTGCAGCAGCTGCAGGAGTCCCTTCCATACGCCACAGCACCGTTACGAGCATAGCGCGCGTCATAGTGCCGTTCGGAGAAAACGTCTTTTCGGATGTCCCGCTGAAAAGCCCTTTTTCGAGCGCATAGCTCACAGCGCTCTCATACCACGCGCCTGCCGCGATATCATCAAAACGCGCAGACGGCTTTGCCGACGACGCATCATTATCATTTACAGGTGTTTCAGACGGAGCATCAGGTTTTACAGAAGTACCGCCTCCTGCGCTGCTCCCGCCTGAAGCAGAGCCTCCCGTATTGCTATTGCTGCTGCCGTTGTTGTTATTTCCACTGTCACTTGTGTCACCGCCTGTATCGCCTTTATCGCTGTCAGGGATCTTTACAGTTACAACGGCGTCGTTCGCTGATACATCGTAGCTGCTCATACCGTCCGATCTGCTCACATAATAATTTTTGCTCTGCAGCGACGCTATGCCTGCTCTCTTTGCCTTTAGCTTAAACGCAACTACAGTGTCACCGTTAGCCCATTTATCGCCCGATGCAGAAGTAGAATACGCAGAGGCAGACACGCTCCTCCAACCTTCTCTGCTGCCGTCAAGGGAGCTTTCGTTTATACGCAGCTCATGAGTGCCGCCTGATAAACTGTCAGCTATGAGCTCAAAAATGTCTGAATCATACCATATATCGTACTGCACTGCATACATGTCAAAGCTCTCGTCCGTGTCAGTCCTCACAAGCCTCGCCTCGACATCCACCTCGCTGCCCGGCTGAACAGTTACAGATGTCTGACCGTTTACCGTGAGATCAAAGCGAAAGCTCATTTCGCCATTGTCATCAGCCCATGAGCACAGCGGCACAGCAAGCGTCATAACTGCCGCAAGCAGTACAGAAATGATCTTTTTCAAAATATCTTTCTCCTTAGAACTAAAAAGGCGGGATGAACTGTCTGATGCGACAGTCCATCCCGCATGAAATATCATATTATCTGACTAATATGTATGACCTTAACTGCATATTACTGAGCAAGTTCAGGATCGTCTATGCCGAGAGCCTTGAACATTATAGCTCGCGCATCTGCTGCAGTTACTTTGCCGTCCTTGTTTATGTCCGCTTCAAGGCGACGCTGGGCTGTCAGTATCGACATGTCGCTGTCAACACTGTATACGCCTGTTGCGAGATCATAAGCTATGAGGGAATCGACAGCGTTTATACTGTTGTTTCTGTTGATATCTCCCGTATACGACAGAATTTCATACTTGCCTGTCTTGTCAGTTACGGCAGCAAGAGTGTCGTTAGTCAGAGCCGCATCGACAAATCCGAGGAATACATGCTTTCCTTCACTGTCATCGTATGCGTAGTAGAGAGGTGAAGCGTCCTCTCCGTAGAAATATGCGTTGCCGTCGGCAGGCATATCCTTAGCTACATACTTGAGCACCTGTTTACCGTCAGGAGCGCCCTTATAATCAGCGTTTGATATAAGGCACTTCTCGTCAGGTTTCTCCTTTATCTCTACTGTAGAAGTAGCGCCCGATATCGCTGTGATATCAGCGTCAGGCTTTCCCGTTCTGCCTACCCTCGCTCCTTTAGCGATGCTGAACGAAGCGTTTCCCGGCTTCAGGGCTTCAAACTCATACGTAGCTACGACAAGACCGCCTGTTCCTGTTTGCTCGCTATTACCGTATATATATATTTTTCCCGTCCCGTCAGTCGTTACACCGTTCGAGCCGTCAGTATAAAATAACGGAGTGTAATCTGTATTGATAGCCTTTGCTTTTGCCTTGACAGGCTTTACAAGCTCCTTATCATACTGAAGGATCGCCTCCAAGCTTGCAAGATCAGTAGCCTGATCAGCACTTGCTACGACGTCCACATTGAACTCATCACCTGCATAGACAGAATCAGCAGATGGTTTCGTTGAAACTGTGTACGTTGCTTCTGTAGGAGTTGGATCAGGTGTTGGGGTATCCGTAATTGATATTTGAACTGTCCCAAAGTATATCTTATCAGTAAGATTAGTTGAGTTGACTGTTATACCTGGTGAAAGATTAATAACTTTTGATTCTATATTATCTTTAATTTTAAGATTTAATTTTACGACAAAGTCGCTAATGTTTATATCAGCAGAAGTTTTATTTTGGAACATCACCTTACCTGCATTTGCGACAGCATTTGTGACAGTCAGTCCATCTGTAGTACTACTTACTTCACAACTATTCAGTACATTTACAAATGGTTCTTTTTCATTTTTAGTGGTATCATAAATATCAAAAACACCTATAATAAACTTAGTCTTATCAGCATTTAGAACATTCTCTACGCCCATAGATATTTCTATATTATCTCCGGGCTTAACTTCTGTCTTGTCAATTTTCAGATTTAACTTTGCTGAATATGAATTATCCGCTGCATTTAAATCTTTAGATATAACGGTTTCTGCCGCAAAGCTGACAGAAACCGTTGAAATAACTAAAAATATTGCAGCTAAAACCGATACAATGCCCCGTTTCATCATAAATAAATTATCCTAAAATCGAAGTAAACACTATATTTCCATCACTTAAACCTGATGAATATAATGTATTGCTTGGCTGAATTTTACTTGCATCATCACTTGTGAAGGTAATTCCAGTACTTGGAGTTGCTGCAATTACAGGAGATGCCATTGTGGTAAAGTCTGCACATTCTACAGCAACCGCGCTTGCCAGCATTGTTGCCGGATTTGCAGCCATTTCTATAGTCGCGCCTGTTCCAAGGTAAACGTTTCCGCCAAGAGTGATCTGCTGACCTGAAGCTACTGACATTGTGCATGTTGAAGTTGAATCAGCAAGCTTGATCGCATATGACGTACCTGATACAGATGATCTGTTTACGAGGAGGTCTCCACCCTGCTTAACGTCGATCGCTGTAACCGCTCCACTGAGAGTTGCGTTATCACGGACCTTGAGTGTTGCTCCGCTGTTTACCGCAAATAAAGTTCCCGCCTTTGTTCCTGCGTCAGTATCTATAATGCCATTGATCTTCATGCCACCTAAAGTCGTAGTGCCCTTTACGATAAACATTGTTCCACCGTTTGCGCCATCCCACTTTACAGTGATATTGCTGTCGCCGAAAGCTTCCTGAGTTCCGTCCATCGTAACTGTAGAAGCTACATGGATAGTCTTTGTTGTTGCTGAAGAAGCCGATGCCTTTTCTAAAGCCACTGCCAGTGTAGCTACAGGGGAACCTGAAAGTCCTGTATTATCATCACTTGCTGTAGAACCGCCAAGGTAGAAATTTGATGCTGTAGACATGCTTTCAGCAGGATCATTTGTTTCATTTGCAGCATATTTAAGTTCAGGCCAGTCATCAGAACCTAATTTCCAAGTTTCTGCGTCAGCAGTTATTAATGCTGCTGCAGTTTCCTTAGT
>CAVGAH010000135.1:0-3530 GCA_963627215.1 bacterium
TTGGAGTTAAAAAGGAGAATAAATAAATGATAGCTCTTATTATTGCATTACTCATTATCGTTATAGCTCTTCTGGTTACAAATATCAGAATAGTTCCACAGGCAAACGCTTATGTAATAGAGCGTCTCGGCGCTTATGCGGGAACATGGGAGGTGGGTCTTCATGTAAAGATACCTCTGATAGACAAGATAGCTAAAAAGGTATCGCTTAAGGAGCATGTAATAGACTTCCCACCTCAGCCTGTTATTACAAAGGATAACGTAACGATGGAAATAGATACTGTTATTTATTTCCAGATAACAGATCCTAAACTTTTCACATACGGAGTTGCTAATCCTATGGCAGCTATTGAAAATCTGTCAGCTACGACTCTGAGAAATATCATAGGTGATCTGGAGCTCGATGAATCTCTTACGAGCCGTGAGATAATAAACTCAAAGATCAGAATAGTCCTCGATGAAGCAACAGATACATGGGGAATAAAGATAAACAGAGTTGAAGTAAAGAATATCGTTCCGCCTAGAGATATTCAGGATGCGATGGAAAAGCAGATGAGAGCCGAAAGAGAAAGAAGAGAAGCTATCCTCAGAGCAGAGGGTGAAAAGAAGTCTGCAGTTCTTATCGCGGAAGGTAACAAGCAGTCAAAGATACTTGAAGCAGAAGCTGAAAAGCAGGCGAAGATCCTCGAGGCAGAGGCTAACAGAGAGGCTGCCGTAAGGGAAGCTGAAGGTCAGGCGCAGGCTATACGTATGGTACAGCAGGCTACTGCGGACGGTATACGCATGATAGTAGAAGCTAATCCGACAGAACAGGTAATATCGCTTAAGAGCCTTGATGCATTTGCTGCAGCAGCTGACGGTCAGGCTACAAAGATAATAATCCCATCTGATATACAGGGACTTGCCGGACTTGCTACATCGGTAAAGGAACTCGTAACTAAGTAAAAATTTAAAAATACAGAAGTGACTGGTCAATGAAGAGTTTTATTGAAAACAGCATTTCATGGAATGAGCTCGCTCCGCATGAAAGGAACGAGCTCATATTTGACATTGAGCATGTATGTCTGCTTAAAGAAGAAATGGAGCTGCAGCTTGATATAGCGCTCAACTTTGTTATTCCGTTCCATGATCTGCAAAATATAAAAGAAAGATTAAAAAATGAAATAAGCGGCGTTTCTGATGTTTCGTTTCGCTTCAGATATGAAAACATGGCTCTTGGCGAGTGTGAGACTATACGTCTTGCAGTTCCGCATATGTTTAATGCCATGCCTGAGTTTGCAAAGTATGCACATGCGGCTGATCTTAATGAGTGTGAAAACAACGGCGACCATGTAATAATATACTGTCTGGGAGAGCAGCCTGAAAAGATACTTAATGAAGTGGCAGCTCCGGCAATGCATAACATGATGCTGCATGATTTTGGAATAAACAGAGTATTTGCATTTAAAAACAAAAGTGATTCTTACAGTAAACGTGTAGCAGCTATGGAAATACAGAGCGCTGATGAACTTAAAAAGGTCCATGTTGAAATGGAGAAAGCAGCAAAAGCCGCCAAGGAAAATCCAAAGCCGGCTGCACGTACTGCTCCTGCTGAAAGAAAACAGTTTACAGCACCGTCGGGTCAGACAGCTCCGCAGTCATCCTTTGTGCCTTCTGCAGGCGGAGCACCGCAGCGTAAGCGCGGCTATGAGGGCCCGGTCACAGGAAACAGGATAGTAGGTAAGCCCGTAAACGGCAAGACAGCAAAGATAAAGGAGCTTCATGCCAACAGCAAGGATGTAGTAATAGAAGGCAGCGTTTTCAGGACAGATTCACGTACCCTTAAAAATAATAAGTCTCTTGCATTTATATATATGACGGATCACACAGATTCTATTTGCGTCAAAATGTTCATAACAGCCCAGAAGCAGGAGGATTTTGACGAATATATAAAAACAGGTACATACATAAAAGTACAGGGAGACTGTGAATACGACAACTTTGAAAAGATGGTAGTACTTATGGGACGCAGCGTTGAGCTTGCAGAGAAGCCTGAGCGCCATGATAATTCCGAGCTTAAGCGTGTTGAACTTCACGCTCATACGAAAATGAGCCAGATAGATGGTGTCATGGATGTTGCAGATCTTGTAAAAACGGCTAAAAAATGGGGACATAAGGCTGTAGCTGTTACAGACCATGGTGTAGTTCAGTCATTCCCGGATGCAGCAAAAGCTGCAAAAGGTGAGATAAAGATACTGTTCGGAGTAGAGGGATATCTCGTAGATGATATAAGGCTGCCTAACGGCGAGCTTGATTACAAGACTAACCCGGCAAGACATATAATATTGATCGCTAAGAACCAGACCGGACTTAAAAATCTGTACAGGCTCGTATCGTATTCTTTTCTGAATTATCACTATAAGAGACCGAGGATGCCTAAGTCTGTTATAGCTCAGTACAGAGAGGGTATCATAATAGGGTCGGCCTGCGAGGCAGGCGAAGTCTTCAGAGCTATGGTAGAGGGCAAGTCTGATGAAGAGGTCCTGAAGCTTGTGGAATTTTATGATTATCTTGAAATACAGCCAAGGATAAATAACAAGTACATGATAGCTAAGGGGATAGCTTCGTGCGAGGAAGATTTACTGAATTTCAACCGCAAGATAGTAGAATACGGACGTATAAGCGGTAAACCTGTAGTGGCGACATGCGATGCTCATTACCTTAATAAAGAGGATTATATCTACAGAAGCATAATAATGGCAGCTCATGGCTTTAAAGAATTCGATACTGAACCTAAGCTTTATCTGAGAACTACTGAAGAAATGCTTGAAGAATTTGCATATCTCGGAGAAGATATGGCAAAGGAAGTAGTTATAGATAACCCGAATATGATAGCTGATATGATCGATGTCCTTAAGCCTGTTCCTGACGGAAAGTTTCCGCCTAAGATAGACGGGGCGGAGGAACGTCTCAGGACCAGATGCTATGAAAAGGCTCACAGTATTTACGGCGACCCGCTCCCTGAAATAGTTGAAACGAGACTTGAAAAGGAGCTGAGTTCTATCATAGGCAACGGGTATGCTGTCATGTATGTAGCTGCCGAGATGCTTGTACAGAAATCATTGCGTGACGGTTATCTCGTAGGCTCGCGAGGATCTGTAGGATCGTCATTTGCAGCTACTATGGATGGCATAACAGAAGTAAATCCGCTGGCACCGCATTACATATGTCCGAATCCTGACTGCAAGCATTCAGAATTTATAGAGACCGGTGAGTATGAGTGCGGCGTTGATATGCCGGACAAGGTCTGCCCGATATGCGGTACACCTTATAAGAAGGACGGCTTCAGTATACCGTTTGAAACATTCCTGGGCTTCAACGGTGATAAGGAGCCTGATATAGACCTTAACTTTGCAGGCGAGTATCAGCCTGTGGCTCATAAATATGTTGAAGAGATATTCGGTGCAAAAAATGTTTTCAAGGCAGGAACTATCGGTACGATACAGGAAAAGATGGCCGAAGGCTATGTTAGAAAATTCTGTGAGGAAACAG
>CAVGAH010000135.1:3540-4154 GCA_963627215.1 bacterium
AACAAATGTGAGGTAGAACGCCTTGCAAAGGGATGCGAAGGAGTAAGAAAGACAACTGGACAGCATCCGGGAGGTATAGTTATAGTTCCGGAAGGACATGAGGTATATGAATTTTGTCCTGTGATGCATCCGTCAGAGGGTGCTGTAAAGGATATAACTACTACACATTTTGATTATCATAAAATAGACCAGAACCTTCTCAAGCTTGATATACTTGGACACGATGTACCTTCCATGATAAGGATGCTTGAGGATATGACAGGAATAAAGCCTGAAGATATCCCTTTGAGCGATGAAAAGGTAAACAGTATATTTATAAGCAATGAAGCACTTGATATAAAAATAGACGATTACAGACAGAAGCACGGAACGTTTGGAATACCTGAATTCGGAACGAGCTTTACGCGTCAGATGCTGGACGATACACAACCAAAAAAATTCTCTGCGCTTGTACGTATCGCAGGCTTCTCACATGGAACAGATGTATGGATAAATAATGCGCAGGAATTTATAAAATCCGGCCAGGCTACGATGGATGACGCCATAGCTACACGAGACGACATTATGAACTATCTGATACTCACAGGACTACCTAAACAGGATTCGTTCAAGAT
>CAVGAH010000136.1:0-4012 GCA_963627215.1 bacterium
TGCGAGGTAGAGAAGATCGACATTCAGAAAAAGAAGGTAGCCGGATGTCTCGGCTGCGACGCGTGCTACAGAAAGGATTCTCAGTGCGTGCAGAAGGACGATATGGAAGAAATCAGAGAAAAAATGGTAGATGCAGATGTTATAGTCCTTTCTTCTCCGATATATTTCTATTCTATGTCAGCGCAGCTTAAGGCAGTGCTCGACCGCACATACGCGTTTTATCAGCAGCTTGCGGGTAAGACTTTCTATTATGTAATAACATGTGCAGCTCCTGACGAGAGCCTGACCGAAACTATGAAGGATTCGCTCTACGGATTTGTACGCTGCGTGCCTGACGCAAAGCTTGGCGGCATGGTGCTCGGAACAGGAGTGAACGAGCCGGGCGCAGTAAAGGAAACTGCAGCTATGCAGGAAGCGTATGAAATGGGTAAGGCACTGTAATCGATCAAAAACAAATTAAAAGTCGATTAAAGAATACGAATGAAGGACGGCGCGGCAGATAAGTGAAAATGCCGCGCCGTTGTTGCATACAGCTCTATATGAGTTTTATTGATAAATGGATAACTTTACCACTTTGTAACGAAGTTTAAGATCTGTGTAAGCGAATCCATTCTGGCTTTATATCCCGCCTCTTTATTTTTCCGCGATCGCCGACGAAAAACTTTGATGTATACAATTTCATAGGTACAAACATATGGTTGCCGTAGTCATAGCTTAAATGACGGTAATAATACGGAAAATCGTGCTCCCGTAATCGCTTCATGATCTCTTCCGCGGCAGGCTCAGACGGCCACATCGTGTCCATTTTAGATGATATGAGCAGGACAGGGCCTGTTATTTTCTCGACTTTGATGACCGCGTCAGGGTCGGGGCGCTGCACTACAGGCAGATAAAGGTCATACATCGTTACTTCTCTTGCCAGTAAGCTTTTATAAATAATACTGCCGAGAGGAAATTTTTCTGTTTTAAAAGCAGTATACGGCAGCTCTTTTCCGTGAAAGCTCCAGCCAAAGAGCCTGATTTTACTCCGCCGCTTCATCCGACCGGCTCAGCATTCAGACATATAGTATGGAAAATATTATTAGAGATTCCATACGGACATACGATCATATATGGAGAGATAGCGCGCAGAATTGCCGGATCGAGGGGCATTTCCGGTATGTCTGCACAGGCAGTAGGCGGCGCAGTCGGACATAATGAAATTTCAATTATAATCCCATGCCATCGCGTAGTAGGCTCAAACGGAAGTTTGACCGGATATGCCGGAGGGATAGACAAAAAAATCGCATTGCTTGAGCTGGAACATACAGATATGAGCAGTTTATTTGTTCCAAAGAAAGGAACTGCGCTGTAAATCTTGAAGAAAAGCACAAAATGCTGAAATGCAGCAATGAAGAAAAGCATATTATGTGACTTTATTATTGAAATGTTTTGGCTTCCGACCTGCTCGTGCGCCAGGCGCACCCCGGATAGGCTGCGCAGCAGATAATTTGTATATTAATGTATTAAAATAGTGATAAGTGATATAGGTTAAGGGAAATGATCTGTAAATTGACAAATATACAACAACCGATTTCCGGCGAATTTGAAGAAAGAATATATGAGGTGGAAAGCCGCTGGAATTCAGGCGAGTGGACATGGATTAAGTTTGAAGAGGATGATCTGTCCGTGTGGTGCGGTGAATTCAGGGGCAACGTCATGCCCGGATTCGCTTAGATTTATCGGATATGAAGGGAACATATTGAAAATAGATTGCGAAGAAGTATATGATAATTGTAACAGATTATTTTTTATGGATTGTGAAACATTAGAAGTAACAGATAAAGGAGTGTATTAATAATGAAATTTTTACATGTAACTATTCAGACGGAAAATTTTGACAAGGAAATAGAGTTTTATGAAAAGTATGTTGAACTTAAAGTACAGACTGATATGCGCCCTGCAGGCAAAAATATGGTATTTTTAGCCGACAGTGCAGACGGCACAGAGATAGAAATAATAGAAAAAGAGGGCGCGTCTGAGTCAGGCAATGATGATCTGTCTATAGGATTTAAGGCAGACGACCTCGACGCAAAGCGCGAAGAACTGGTAAAAGGCGGCTTTGAACCGACGCCGTTCATATCGCCGATGCCGCAGGTAAGATTCTTTTTCGTAAAGGATCCGGCAGGCGTGAACGTTCAGTTTATGTAATGTGTTGCCAAAACGGAATTTTGAAAGTCAGCAAGATGTGTGCTTCAGGTAAAATGCTGACAAAAATGAAAATGATATCGTTGACGGTCTGGAGCTCGGCGCGGAGGACTATATAACCAAGCCGTTTTCGGTCAGGGAGCTGATGGCGCGCGTGAACAGGGCGCTTGCGCGCCGCCATGCTGTCGGCAGCTCGGGACGCGGCGGACGCGGTGCAAGTGACGGCGGCGCACTCGGGCATGTATTAAGATCCGGACCGGCAGAATTTGATCCGGAAAAAATGGAAGTAAAAAACAGCGGCGAGGCCGTTGCACTTTCGGGTCTTGAGCCTAAAATACTGAAATTGCTGTTTGAAAATCACGACAGAGCAGTACCGCGAAGCGCTGTGATACAGCTTGTGTGGGAGGCTACGGGAAATGATATTTTCGACAAGAGCGAGGTGTACAAGACTGCGATAATGCTGCGCGAAGCGGCTGAAAATTCCCGCAGTGATAAGCTGATGCTCAAGGACCATCTCTCAGACATATCACACCAGATAAAGACTCCGCTTACTTCACTTGCAATAAATCTGGAAAATCTGGAAGAATACCCAAACATGGCCGCGCCCGCGCGGGAAAAGCTGCTCCGCAGAGCAAGACGCGACGTTGAGCATATGAACGTAATGATACAGACGCTGCTCAAGCTTTCTCGGCTCGACGCCGACGTTATAGAATTCGCGCATGAAAAGACGAGCCTGCGCGACATAGTAGCTGACGCGGCAGGAAGCGTGTCAGCGCTTTGCGAGCTGTGCGGTATAACTCTCAATATATCAAGTATACCGGGCTCGGAGGGTGAAAAGCAGTCTGCTGAGAAGCCGCCTGTTATAGTATGCGACAAAAACTGGCAGACCGAGGCCGTGACTAATATAATAAAAAACGCAGTCGAGCATGCCGAGTCAAAAGTGACAGTGGAATGCAGCGACTGCGAGCTGTACGCTGAGATAACGGTAAAAAACGACGGCGAACCCGTAAGCGCCGCTGACCGAAAGAATATGTTCACGCGATTTTACCGCGGCGTGTTGTCAGCCTCAGACAGCGTCGGCATAGGTCTTTCGCTCGCCGACGCAGTCATCCGCCGGGACGGCGGCATCGTTATAGTTGATTCGGACGAAAGCATTCCGTGCAGCGGAACGCGGGTCATTATAAGGTATTACAGGTGAGCAGGTCACATAATCTGTTAACATATTAAATGGAAGAAATCTACTCCCGGAAATCGTGCAATGCACGGAAAATAGGAATAGGATATTTGAAATGCGGATAATATATGATAAGATATTTAAAACAGAGCGGAGTTCATAATGGCTCGCAGTTAATATTAAAAGTGTGCAAGTGTTGAATGCAAATAAGGTGAAAATGATGGAAATAAAAAGAGATGCTTACCTGAACAGGCTGATAGAGCGAAAAGACAACGGAATGATAAAAGTCATTACAGGCATACGCAGATGCGGCAAATCATTTCTGCTTTTTAATATTTTTAAAAATTATTTGTTGGAAACAGGAACAGATAAAGAACATATCATAGAGATCGCTTTAGACGGCATAGAAAACGAGGAGCTCAGAGATCCTAAGGTCGGCTATAAATATATTAAAGACGCTATGAAAGATGACGGCAGATATTATCTGCTGCTTGATGAAGTACAGTTCATGCCGAGATTTGAAGAGGTTCTCAACAGTCTGCTGCGCATAAATAATATTGATGTGTATGTTACAGGAAGTAATTCCAGATTTCTCTCAAGCGACATCGTTACAGAATTCAGAGGAAGAGGCGATGAGGTAAGGATATATCC
>CAVGAH010000137.1:0-3975 GCA_963627215.1 bacterium
CATTTGAATTGACGCCGTATTTCAGAATTAATGAAGTACAGGAAAATCATGAGGTATATTTTGACCCAATTAAAATAAGTATAACAAATGATATTGCACCTGAACCTACCGGAGCAACTTACACAATTTCAGCAAACCCATCTGCCTCTGCTGAAGCTGTACATGTAGGTGATACATTTACAGTAGATGTTGTTGCAAGCGCTGACCAGGCTGCTGATATAGCTGCTGTCAATGCAGTATTAAATTACGACAGCGATATCATTAAGCCGATATCTTCGGAGGCTAAGGCTTTAACCGAGGGAAAGGGACAGGTAAGCTATTACGGCGATGGAACAGGCGCTGTAACGGCTGACGGTCAGGGAAAGGTATATCTGTTTGGTGACAAGGCTTCTACAGACAGCAACGGTCTTGTAGTAGCGACGTACACATTTGAAGCTTTGAAATCAGGAGAGGCTGAGTTCAGCATAGCTGACGGCGCAAAGATAGGCAAGAGCGGCGAGACTGCCGAGTTTGCTGCGGTATCGGGCGCTGCGGCTTCAGTTGACATAGCTGAAAGACCTGACGAAAAGGATATTATTTTAAATGACATATACAAGGGCGCTCCTGACGGAGAAAACGTGCTCAAGTATATAGCAGCTGCTATGCCTACAGAGGGAAATGCATATTTCTATGGCGAAGATGCAGAACCTCTTTACTATGCAGGTACTACAGCAGAAGGCAGGTATCTCTTCCTTGGATTTGTAAAGGAAAACAGTGTAGATACCCTTAAAACAGTGTCTGAAAAAGCAGGCTCATATGTCACATTATCTGACGGCGGAGACCTGAACGACAGCGGCAGCGTTAATGCTATCGATTCGCTCATAGCGTATGAGCTGTCAAACGGTATTTATAAATCAGACACAGATATGTCAAAGCTCAGCGCAAAAGCGCGCCTCGAGGCTGACATAAACAGAGACGGCACAGTAGATTCAAAGGATGCGAGAGCTATTATGTATAAGGCTCTTAATATCCAGGAACCTGAAGCATCTCAGACAGTAGCATAATACTTACCCTTATCGGTTAATATTGCTATAAAGCATGATGAACTCATGCGGTCATACCCGGCTCGATGGCTTTGATGTTGAGTCGGGTATTTCTTTTTTGGGGCAAAATAAACATGAGATTAAATCATACAGAATATTTATATTTTTTAAGTTAAAGGAGAGCAATATTGAAGAAGTTCATTTCTATTATGGTCGCGGCAGTTATGACGTTTGCATTTCCTGTATGCTCGATGGCAGACAGTCAGGACAATATGAGCTTCAGCTTCGAGCTGACTGCAGACGGAGGAACATCTGCCGTAGTACAGCCGGGTGATGAAGTGGATATACAGGTGAAGCTGCAGCGTACCGACCTGCGAGAGAGTTTTCCTATGTACGCCGTACAGTACGATGTATGGTACAATTCTGAGCTCTTCGAGCTTATTACTGACAGCGTTTCAGGCGGAACACACGATCTGAAGGTAAATACAAGGTCACTTGACGCCAGCCGTTCAGGCTGGAGCTGCATATCAGCCGCAGCGTATTCGGCTGCTGCTGACGGGGATGAGTGGGCTGCGGACGAAACTATCATGGAATTTAAATTAAAGGCAAAAAAAGTAGGCAGCGCGCTGCTGCAGAGCAAAAGGTACTGTGTGAGCCATTCTGACGGTATAGGTGAGTATGCTGCGTCAGCAAATGATGCTAACGTAACGGTAAAAAACGATGCATCTCAGAACGGCGGTTCAGCTTCTGACGATAATTCCGGTGGGAACAGCTCAAACGGCGGAACATCAGGAGGTCAGACGGGAGGCGGCAGCGGAAATGCCGGCACAGGAAGCGGCTCATCGGGCAGCGGTACAGGTGATTCCGGAAATATCGGAACGACACAGCCCGATAAAAATGATAATACCGATAAAAATGATAATACGCCTGCAGCAGTCAGGAAATTCACCGATGTACCTGTCGGAGCGTGGTATGAAAGCGCTGTGAGTTATGCGCTCGAAAAGGAGCTTTTCAGCGGAACATCTGAAAATACATTCTCTCCTGACGGAACTATGACTCGCGCAATGCTCGTTACAGTTTTATGGCGTATGGACGGAAGCCCTGCACCCGGTACAGGCAGGATGTCATTCAGTGATGTTGAAGGAAATAAATGGTATACGGACGCAGTGGCGTGGGCTTCGTCAAACGGTATAGTGACGGGCTACGGCAACGGTGTGTTCGGAGTTTCTGATAGTATTACGCGCCAGCAGCTTGCGGCTGTACTTTACAGGTACGCGTCGTTAAGAGGCGCTGATGTGAGCGCTGTGGCGGATATAAGCGGATATGCGGATCTTGGCGAGACAGCTTCATGGGCGAAGTCTCCTGTGAGCTGGGCTGTCGCTAAGGGCATAATAAACGGAACGAGCGGAGGCAGACTTGCTCCTGCGGGTACTGCTACGAGAGCGCAGGCAGCTTCTATGCTGATGCGTTTTGCTGAGATATAAGGAAGTGGTATATTTATGAAAGGGACACGGAAATTTTTATCCTTGCTTCTGACGGTAGCGATGATATTTACTGCGCTGCCGGGAACTGGGATCTTTTTGTCATACGCTGATGATACGGCAGGATATACAGTGTCCATGTCATCTGACAGTGCAGAAGTAACGGCCGGCGGTACATTCAATGTAACACTGAGCGTCTCTGCAGACAGTGAGGGCGCGGGTGCAGCTGCGCTTCACTCTGAAGTAAAATATGATAATTCAAAGCTGGAGTTTATAAAAGCTTACGCTCCTGCAGATACTGAGCTGAACGCTGACGCTTCTGCTGAGAACGGTGTAGTTACGGCAGAGTCGTACGGAAAGTCGCAGAGCGCGTCGGGCAGCGGGGCTGCCATGGCTGTGCTGACATTCAAAGCGCTCGACGGCGCTTCGGGAAGCGCGCAGCTCTCGTTTGAATCAAGTAAGTCGCTCGTTGGGGTGAGCGGCGTTACGGCTGATGTAAAGGCGGTAGAGGGTGGTCCTTTAGATGTAAAGATAAATAAGGCTGATAAAGATAAAAAAAATATAACATTTGGATTGCCTGATGACGGTCTGACATGGAATGTTATTGAAATCGATGGGAAAAGTATAAATGAAACGTACAGAGGCGGCAAAGTGCTTGCTTCTGCAGCAGGAGAAGGGGATGTTATTAAATTCAGCATAAGTGCTGATGAAGGTATACAATATACAGGGCTGAAAGCGCATTACAGTCATCTTTCAAATTCCACAGATGCAGGGCTTTCTGAATCGAACGGTATATACACAGTAACGATGCAGGAACAGAATATATCTGTAGATGCTACAACGTTGAGGATACAGCAGCAGGATGATTGTGAGCTCAATTTGACTTTGAAAAGTGTTAAAGATGGTAAAATAACGGGTGCGCATGTAAGTGGTGAGATAAGACCTGTTGCACATAAAAGTCTCGTATCACTGGCGTATTCAACTGATGGCGGCGCTGCATGGTTCTATAAATCAAGTGATACGATGTCTTATGATGAGGCATCAAATACATATACTGTTTCTGATTTACCACTAGCTGGTATTGATAATACAGAGTTCATGAATCAGTTTGGAAATAAAGTGCTGACGATAAGGGCTGAGTGCAAGAAGGATGAGGTCAGATACATTTCCAATGAGGCGGAGCTCAGGGCATTTGCTGCAGAAGTTAATAACGGCAATCATTTTATCGGAGCTACGGTAGCGCTGACTGATGATATAGAGCTTAAAGAAAGCTGGGACGAGCCTGCAGGCAAGGATAAGGAGCATTATTTCAGCGGAACATTTGACGGTGCAGAACACACCATACGTGGTCTCAACATAAATTATGTATTTGATAATGAAGATACGAGCGATACTAACATTGACAATGCTAAGTATTTTGGGTTATTTGGGTATTTGTCAAATGCAGTAGTAAAGAACCTTACTGTTGAAGG
>CAVGAH010000138.1:0-3934 GCA_963627215.1 bacterium
CCATACTCCATACTCCATACTCCATACCCCACAGCTCGCATGCCGACCGCCGCCTACGCTGCCGTCGGCGCAAACCCCAGAACAGTAGCGAAAAAAATAATAAACATCATAGTAGAAAGCAGCAGCAGCGCACCGAGTATCATTACAGAGCTTCCCATATCACTCATACAGTCAGATACCCTGTCGTTCCCCATAGGCTCGAGCACTATCGCCGTCAGTCTGAAAACAAGCACTATGGCGAGCACACGCAGCAGCGGTCCGATAAGCAAAAGTATCAGTATGATAACACCTGCTATCCCGATGCCGCCCCGCAGGCTGCGTATACACATAAGCAGCATCTCAAGCGAATCAGCCGTAAAGCCGCCTACTATAGGGATGAAATTATCTATCGAATACCGCGCCGTGCGGAGCAGCAGGCTGTCGGCCGATTTCGTCATCATCCCCTGAACAGCCGACAGACCTGTAAATACAGTTATCATGAAGCCCGTTCCAAATAGCGCAAAGCTGCGCAGGAATTTCGACATCTTCTTTATATAGCTGCGCTGACCGAGGCTGTTTACGATCATCATCACGCATGACACAAAAACAGCAGGCATCAGGACTTTAAGTATCACAGCTGAAAAGCCGGTGACGGCTCCCGTTATGACTGTATTCATTACAGTACTCGAGGCCGCGCCTCCCGAAGCCGCCGTCAGCGCAAAAAGAAGCGGCAGCGATGCACCCATCAGAGCAGTCATCGTAGTTACTGCATCGGCGCACATCTGATATATCTCATGAAACGCCGCGAGCGACACGCCGGCAGCCATAAAGCTGCTTATAAGCCCGGCTGTGCCTGATACAGTATTCTTGCCGAAGTTAGATGTTACCGCAGAAAGGAGCCCTGTTATGATGCATATGATAATGAGCTGCGCCGAAACAGCGAGTACATCATGCAGCTCCCCCAGAACAAGCGTTTTAAGTATGTAAAAAACATTATCCCACGATATCAGTTCCTTACCTGTCAGCATATTCATCAATATATCTTTTATACTTATATTTTCAGTAATCCCGTCAGGTATCAGCGGACTTCCAAGTATGCTCTCCATACCTGACAGATCGAGCCTGTCAAGCTGCGATCTGAATATCGAATCGTAATTCATTGCATTTTATCACACTCCCTTTCACGCTCTGCTTCACACGCCCGCTCTGCCTATCAGGATGTCTATCATCGACAATATCGAAGTGAAAACAGGCAGTGAAACATAAAGGATAAATATCTTGCCCGCCATCTCCGTTTTTGACGCGATGCCGTTCTCCCCCGCGTCACGGCATATCTGAGATATGAAATCCGTCAGATACGCTATGGCCAGTATTTTTAAAAGCACCGGGAAGTATGCGCTCGTATATCCGGACCTGCTGAAAACATCCGATATCACGGCGAGTATATCTGAAAACTGCGCTACTACAGCCATGAAAAGGATCACACCGCACGCTATCGAGATATATAACGAAAATTCCGGTCTGTATGCCTTTACAGCAAGCGAGAGCAGTGTCCCCGCAAGCCCTATCGCAACTATCTGAAACATAGCGCTTCACCACCCAGGTCAAAGCATAAAGACCGTTTTGACGGTCTGAAAAAAATCACTTACCATGTTTATTATCAGATAAAGCACTACAAGAAGCCCGGCAAGCGTCGTCATCATGGCCTGATCGTCGCGTCCGGCGCGAGTCAGCACCTGGTTCAGGACTGCGACTATTATACCTATTGCTGCTATCCTGAATATCATATCAACATTTACATCCATTTATTTCCTCCTGCTCTGCAAATTTATAAGCAACGAATGCGCATGACCTTCGACCGTCACCGGTCCCATAAATACCTGTATATGCAGATCCAATCATATAACGAGCACCGCGCAGAGTATCCCGCCGGCCACGCCGGCAGTCCTGTAAACTCTTCCCTTCTGAGCCTCCATGCTTCCGGCGTCAGCAAGCCTTATGGAAAGCTCCTTCAAAGTACGCTCTGTATTATCCATCTGTCCTTTTATATCTGTACACCCGAGCTGGCGTCCCATAGAGCTCAGAGCTTCTATGTCTTTTGCATTCAGCGGGTCTCCGTCGCGGAAATATCCGTGTGCAGCCTCAGCCCATACGCGGCCTGCGCCTTCCTCACCATGATCATGCAGCATGTCAGCAAAGCAGGCGAAAAATCCTGATGCTGCGCCGTCACCCGCGCGGCTGACGCGCGCTGCTGCTTTTTCGAGACGTTCACGTGTGTAATATATTTCATTTTCAAATAGCTGCAGCCCCCGCACGAGCTCTCCGAGAACTCTCTTCCTGCGGCTCAGACGCTCTGCATAAAACATGCCGATCCACGTTCCGCCGAGTATAAATGCACCGCACATTATTATCTTAAAAAATACCATTTTATATCACTCCTGTTTCCATGTCATTTCCGGCTCGGCTATCAGACTCATGTTAGCTGAATTAAGGATATCCTTTACTGTGCCTGGTCTTGGATCTGCCGACAAAATAATAAGTCGTGATATCGACCCGTTTTTTATAAATTGTCCAACAGGAGACCTTACTGCATCATCATAAGAACGTCCGTGCATAGTCGCTACGAGCGATACGCCTGCAACTGCTGCGCGCTCTACAGCCTTAGCATCGTCGGACGAGCCAAGCTCATCGACAGCTATCACATCAGGCGACATGGAACGTATGAGCATCGATATCCCAGTATCCTTTGGACAGCCGTCCATAACGTCTGTCCTCGGACCTACGTCAAATCCGGGAACACCGCCCGCTGAGCCTGCTATTTCTGAGCGTTCATCACATACGCCCACTCTGTTTCCCATGCGGCTTATATTCCTTATAATGTCGCGGAGCACGGTAGTCTTGCCGCAGCGAGGCGGTGAGATTATCAGAGTATTTCTTATCCTGTCGTTTGCTTCTGTTATGTATGGGAGCACCGCATCTGATATTCCCGGATATTCACATCCTCTCCGTATATTTATTGAAGAGATATCTCTCACAGAAACGACTCGCCCTCCATCAGTTATGACGCGTCCGCATATCCCGACCCGGTGTCCTCCGTCAAGCGTTATATATCCGCTGCGTATCTGGTCCTGGTACGCGTAATCCGAATGATCCATCAGCAAGCTGAATATCATGCCTATCTCGTCACTTCGCATTACGGGAGCATCACGCCTTGCTATCTCATATTCCCTGCCTCCGCTGTATACTACTACAGGTCTGTTTACTCTGAATCGTATCTCCTCGAGCTCGTTCATTATACGCTCCGGAAGTCCACGTAAGCTCCGCGCCAGATCATCCGGAAGTCTGGCAAAAATATTTTCCATAGCGTGGCGCCGTCCGGTGACGTATTTATCGTTTTGTGCTGCGATACTGATATTTTTTATCATATTATTTGTCATTTGTTTCTCACCTCTGTATCCTTGTCCTTTCTCACTAAAATATATTAGAGGTCGTCCGCTCTTATGCACAAAAAAACGCTCCGCATACGCCGGATGATATATCCGGAGCACGCGGAGCGTGTGAATTCTTTGATTTCTGATTCTTATTTTAACTCGGACTTAGTCCTGTAGGACAGATCCTTGATTCTTATTTTAACTCGGACTCTGTCCTGTAGGACAGGTCCTTTATTTCATCGCGATTAGAAGCAATAGTCTTGTTTATCTTATCGAAGAGGTCGTTAACGTCATCGAACATCCTCTGTACATAGGATTCATTCATCGTAGTGATCTTTTCCTGGAATGTGTAGAGTACTTCGTCTATGTACTGGAATGTATCCATCTTGAGATTCCTTACGTTTTCCTCTGTAACGCGCATTATCTCATCTGCACGCTTCTTTGCACGAAGTGTTATGTCATGCTCATCTACGAGCTGGTCAGCCTTTTCGTTTGCTACTTTTATAAGACTGTCGTATTCTTTC
>CAVGAH010000139.1:0-3929 GCA_963627215.1 bacterium
TCTGCCTTACAAGCAGGAGGTCATAGGTTCGAGCCCTATAGCGCCCACCATTTTAACTGACAAGCTCAGTTAATTATTAAGAATGCGGTCCGGTAGTTCAGTTGGTTAGAATGCCAGCCTGTCACGCTGGAGGTCGACGGTTCGAGCCCGTTCCGGATCGCCATTTTTAAAAATTTCATACCACTTATTTTATGCGGAAGTGGCTCAGTGGTAGAGCATCGCCTTGCCAAGGCGAGGGTCGCGAGTTCGAATCTCGTCTTCCGCTCCATTTTTTTAAGCCCAGATAGCTCAGTAGGTAGAGCAGGGGACTGAAAATCCCCGTGTCCTTGGTTCGATTCCGAGTCTGGGCACCAAACTAAGGTGTTGTGTTGACAGTAAGTGTTGATACAGCACCTGTTTTGTTATATAGAGAAAAAAAGACGCCCTATAATGCCGGAGAATATACGGATAAGCATAGTTGAAGTTCCCTATACCACGGAACGTTACGTATATTTCGCAGGCAATGTAAAAGCGTCCTGAGTTTACTAAAAAGTAATAAATAATAATGGAGTAGATATGGATCAGAGCAGGATGCCTTTAGCAGACGCTTTAATTAAATATACGGCGTCAGAGCGTATATCTATGCATATACCGGGCCATAAAAAGCACTGCCGAAGCAGCCTCCCTGAGCTTGACGCTGTTATGGGAGCGCGGGCGCTCGAGTGCGATATAACTGAAATAGACGGCTTTGATGACTATCATGAGCCTGAGGGCATTATAAAGGAAGCAGAAGAGCTTGCTGCAGAGCTTTTTGGCGCTGATGAGACGCATTTTCTGGTGAACGGTACGACAGCAGGCATAATGGCGGCTGTAGCATCAGCGGCTTTTGAGGACGAACGGGTGCTTGTTGTTTCTGACTGTCATAAATCTGTCACGCGCGGGCTTATTTTATCAGGAGCAGATCCTGTGTATACAGCTCCGCATATAGATACGGAAACGGGTCTGCCTGCAGGCGCTGATACCTCTCAGATAGAAAAGATACTGAGCTATGGTGGCATAAAGGCTATCGTGCTGTCTAATCCGTCTTATTACGGTACATACAGTGACCTTGAACAGATAACGCAGGCTGCTCACGAGCATGGAGCGATAGTCATAGTTGATGAGGCGCATGGTGCTCATCTCAGGTTTGCAGGGCAGGAAACGCTCATAGATGCAATGTCTGCGGGTGCCGATATTTCGATACAGAGCACTCATAAAATGCTCGGAAGCCTTACTCAGAGCTCGATGCTGCACGTTAATGGCGACAGGGTAGATCGTAAAAGGCTTGCTTATAACATTCGCCTGCTGACATCGACGAGCCCGTCATATCTCCTTATGGCTTCGCTTGATGCCGTAAGACATCGTATGGCTGCAGACGGCGGACGCATATGGAAAAATATTTGTGCAACAGCTTCAGAATATGCTGACAGGATAAATGAAATACAGGGCATAGAATGTATAAGGTCGTTTAACGACGCGCGCGGTGCCGGTAAGCCGCTTGACGGCGCAAGGCTGCTGATATCAGCAGAAAAGCTCGGGA
Organism: bacterium; assembly: GCA_963627215.1. Lineage (GTDB taxonomy): Bacteria > Bacillota > Clostridia > Peptostreptococcales > Anaerovoracaceae > CAKQOE01. The sequence goes on from CAVGAH010000139.1 coordinate 1,559, forward strand.
TAAGCGGATATGAGCTTTCAGATATCCTCTGCAGAGAGTATAATATAGACATGGAGCTCGCTGACGACAGGTACGCGCTCGCTGTTATGGGGACAGCAACGGAACGCTCACAGCTCGACGCGCTTCTGGCAGCGCTTGACAGCATTTCATCCGACAGGAGAACCAGGAGCACTTATGATGCACAGCCGTGTGAGCCTGCACCGAGTGCAGCCGCAGAAGCGGCACGCCTGAAGCATATATGCGAGATAACACCGAGAAAAGCAGTATTTGCCCGCCACGACCTCATAGAAGCAGAATACGCCGCAGGCAGGATATCAGCAGAAGAAATAGCAGTATACCCGCCCGGTATACCATTCGTAGTCCCAGGTGAAAAGTTCACAAGTGAAACTATTGCTATGATAACCCAACTCGTCAAAAACGGCGTACACGTTCACGGTGTAGAGATAAGAGAAGAAGACAGCATAAAAAAGATAATGCTGTCTGTAGCAGAAGACGAAACACAGGCGATGCTCTTCAAATGTGTTTTTTAACTTATTGTATATTCGCAGGCAGCAGGAAGGCGTACTGTAATTTATAAAAGTATAATATATAAATTTTAGTGCATAGGAGGTGTGATATGGCGCAGCTTTTTTTCAGATACAGTACGATGAACGCCGGCAAAAGCATAGAAGTCCTGAAGGTAGCCTATAATTATGAAGAACGAGGAAAAAACGTCCTCGTAATGACATCAGGCAAGGACAACAGATACGGCCGCGGCATAGTAAAATCAAGAATAGGCATGCAGCGTGACGCTGTTCCGATAGAGGATGATACAAATATCCTTTCAGTATATATGCAGGCTGAGGCAGAAAAGCACATAGACTGCGTGCTCGTAGATGAAGCGCAGTTCCTCAAAAAGCACCACGTAGAGGAGCTTGTAGAAATAGTAGACAGCTGCGAGTGTCCAGTAATATGCTACGGCCTGAAAAATGATTTCAGAAATGAGCTATTCGAGGGCTCTCACTACCTGCTCATCTATGCCGACAAGATAGAAGAAATAAAGACTATCTGCTGGTGCGGCAGAAAGGCTACGATGATAGCGAGAGTGTCTGACGGTCAGATCGTGCGCTCGGGCGAGCAGATCGTGATAGGCGGAAACGAAATGTACGTTTCACTGTGCCGCAAGCACTATAACGATGGCAGACTCAGCGATGATTCCGGCGAGGACAGAGGCTGACGCGGGAACCCTGCATGGTCCCGCGTTTTTTTAATTCCATATTTATGCCGTTCAGTACAGATTTTTTGTCGCGGCTCCATAGCGGCGCTATAAGTGAGTCGCGCGGAGCATCGCCTGTAAGGCGGTGTATTGTGATATCTGCAGGTATTATCTCGAGAGCGTCGGCTACAGTGGAAATGTATACATTTTTTTCCATTGGAATTATTGCAGGCATTGCGGGCTTAAGCTGGGGATGACTGCTGCATCCGGGATATTGCGCAGCCGGGCTGTGGTCCTGCTGACGGACATATTCGTCGCCGAGCGCTGTTTCTGTCATGATATGGAGCAGGTGCAGCTTGATACCGAAGATATTTCGGCTGCATACGTATCGTACTGTTTCGAGCATAGCATCGTGTGTCTCTCCCGGCAGACCGAGTATTACATGCGTTACTACACGTATGCCCGCTTCGTTGAGCCTTGCAACGGCATCATCGTAAACGGCTGTAGAGCAGCATCTGTTTATTATGTCAGCTGTCTTGTCGTTTGAAGTCTGAAGTCCGAGCTCGACCCACATAAAAGTCTCGCTGTTTATCTTGCAGAGAAGGTCGATAACATCGTCGTTCAGACAGTCGGGGCGTGTAGCTATGGCGATGCCGCAGCATCCCGGAAATGAGAGCGCTTCGTAATATTTCTTTTTCAGCTCTTCTGCAGGCGCATAGGTATTTGTATAATTTTGGAAATAAGCGATAAAATGCGCTGACTGCCACTTTTCTGACATAACTGTGACCTGAGAGCGCATCTGCTCGGTGATACTGAGAGAGCGATCGCCTGCAAAGTCGCCTGAGCCGCTGCGTGAACAGAAGGCGCAGCCGTCGTATGAGAGCGTGCCGTCACGGTTTGGACATGTAAAGCCGCCGTCTATGGCGAGCTTGACTGTACGGCCGCCGAAATATTCCTTCATCCACGGCCCTATGCCGTTGTATCTTGCTCCGTCCCTGAACATTTATCCCTCCGGGTGTTTATCTGATCTGTAATGTTTGTTGATTGAAATTAAGAAGTATTGTATCATAGGTAAGGTCGGAGCGATGCCGGTAATTTAAAAAAATGATAAAATGATAAAAATTTAAAGCGTAGCAGAGCACTGACAAGCTCGCTTGATCAGTGCGTTGCGTATTT
>CAVGAH010000140.1:0-3863 GCA_963627215.1 bacterium
GCTCCGTGGTGTAGGGAACTCCAACTACGCTTATCCGTATATTCTCCGGCATTATATGGCGTCTTTTTGTATTCATAAAGATTACAATAAAGTATGTGATCTTCCTGATGCCTTCCGGCATCTTCTTTTCATTACGTTGTATACCCTGCTGTCGGGAAGTAAAACAAGATAATTCAAAAAAAGAAAAAGCAGAGCTTTGCGCTCTGCCTGATTTATTGCTATTATTCCTTTTATTCTTCCTGTTGCGCGGGGTGCAGGTTGTTGTACATACGCATGAGGTATGAGCGCATCTGCTCTTTCTCTTCATCGGACAGCGGCGCGAGGAGACGTCCTTCTACTCTGTCCATCGACACTCTGGCGCGCTTGCAGAGCTCGTTTCCGTCTTCTGTGAGCTTTACGTGCTTTATGCGTCTGTCGTGCTCATCAGCGTAGCCTTCTATCATGCCTTTTTTCTCAAGGCGCGCTGCTATGCCTGCTATGGTAGCCTGGCTCACGTCAAAAAAACGTTCCATTTCCTTGAGCGTGGCCGATCTGTCAGCCTGTCCGCGCAGAAATGACAGCATCTTCATCTGCGACAGCGTTACATCTTCCTTCTGCATCTCGCTGTTCGCATCCTTTTCGATCATATCGTACAGCCGCTTCATAAGTTCGCCGCAGTACAGCGTATTTCTGTCCATGCCGGGATCCTCCCTCAGTCGTGTCAGATAAAGCTTTAACCATCCTTCTGATGCAATCTTATCATAATAAAAGCATGCTGTAAACAGCATGCTTTTAATTTCAATGTTAAGTTTTTCACAGACAAATCATATATTTAACGAAGTTTTTGCAGGCGGTCGGCGCCTGTTTTTTTCTTCTATATATATATATTAACGCGCCGACGGCCGTGTTCTGCGGCTGCCGCAGGCAGCGGCGGTTTTGGCCTCACACCTGCTACCGCGCGGGCGCGGCCTCCTTTTTGCCCTTATTACTTTATTACTTTATTCGGCTGACTTCCCGGCTAACCGAGCGTGCTGTTTACGTCGAGAGCTTCGAGCAGCTTTACTTCCTCGTGGCGCTCCTTGTAGTAATTGAGCGCGAACTGATTCGCGAAAAGTATTACAGGTCTGTCGAAGTGATCGAACGCGAGCATGCACCTTGAATCTATCGTCTTTTTCACAGCCTCGATATTGTCAGTGTCAACCCATCTTGCAACGCTGTATTCGAGACGGTCCATGATGATGTCGGAATTGTACTCGTTCTTCAGGCGGTACTCGAACACCTCGAACTGGAGCTGGCCTACAGCGCCGATGACAACATCGTTGAACGTATTCCTGTATACCTGGATAGCGCCCTCCTGCGCAAGCTGATCCACGCCCTTTTGGAAATGCTTCGCCTTCATTGTGTTTTTCGGAGTAACGCGCGCGAAGAGTTCAGGCGGAAATGTCGGAAGCGGCTCAAAGAAAAGCGGTTCCTTCTTTGTCGTCAGAGTATCGCCGATCTGGTAATTTCCCGTGTCATATATACCGATGATATCGCCGGCAATGGCAGTCTCGATATTCTCTCGTGCGTTAGCCATAAGCTCAGTAGCCTGCGCAAGCTTCATCTGCTTTCCAGTACGCGAGAGCGTCACCGTCATGCCGCGAGTAAATGTACCCGAGCATATTCTGAAAAACGCGAGCCTGTCGCGGTGAGCCGGGTTCATGTTAGCCTGTATCTTGAAAATAAATCCGCTGAATTCCTCGTCCGTCGGTGAAACGTAGCCGTCAGTCGTCTTTCTCGGTCCCGGAGCAGGTGACATATCGAGGAAGTGCTCAAGGAACGACGTAACGCCGAAATCAGCGAGTGCCGAACCAAAGAATACAGGAGACAGCTTGCCCTTGCTTATCGCGTCCATATCAAACTCGTTGCCGGCGCCCTGGATAAGCTCTATCTCATCTCTGAGCGCCGAAAGGTTGTAGCTCGCGATGTGCTCCTCGAGCTCAGGACCGAAAACGCCCTCGTCCGAAAGCTTCAGCGTTTCAGACGGCTCGCCGCCCTTGTAAAGTATGACTTCGTTTTTAAGCAGGTCGTAAACGCCCTGGAAATTCATACCGCAGCCTATCGGCCATGTAACAGGCACAGAGGGCAGACCGAGCACGTTTTCCAGCTCCTCTACCAGCTCAAAAGCGTTTTTCGTCTCGCGGTCCAGCTTGTTAATAAATGTAAAAACAGGGATGCCGCGCATGCTGCAGACCTTAAAAAGCTTGCGAGTCTGCGTCTCGATACCCTTCGCGCCGTCAATCACCATGACTGCGCTGTCAACAGAAGTCAGTATCCTGTACGTATCCTCGCCGAAATCGTTATGACCCGGCGTATCCATGATAGAAACGACCTTGCCCTTGTACTCAAACTGCATAACAGATGAAGTAACAGAAATACCTCTCTGCTTCTCGATCTCCATCCAGTCAGAAGTAGCGAACTTTGAATTTCTCCTCGCCTTTACAGTACCCGCCTCGCGTATCGCGCCGCCGTGCAGCAGCAGCTTTTCAGTCAGCGTCGTTTTACCGGCGTCCGGGTGGGATATGATACCGAAAATGCGTCGAGAGTTTATTTTATCCTTGATGTCAGCCATTACTCGTGTCTCCTTTTATCTTAAATCTTCCGTAATTACACATAATCGTACAATTATACATTACCGACGGATTTTTGTAAATGACGGAATTCACGAATGTTCCATAAATCAGGCACGAATAGGGCATTAATAAGGTATGAATAATGTAATAAGGACTCCAAACTTGCGGCCGCCCGGCGGCCCCATGGGCGCGGTGACGCGCGATTTTGTTAAAATTCGTTAAATTCTTGACTTACAGTCCGATTTACTGTAAAATAAAACCATATTTGGGGAGTACGTATTCACAGCAACTACGGCCGGATAAGACGCAGACTGGATTCTGTTCCTTATCCGGCTTTTCTGCTGAACAGCCTGCACTTCACATGAAAGGAGCCAATAATATGCATAAGATCATTACAATAGGAAGAGAATTCGGAAGCGGCGGCCGCGAGCTGGGACGCCGACTGTCTGAGAAGCTTGGGATCGCCTATTACGACCAGGAAATAATTACAGAAATATCCAAAAGGACCGACCTGTCCGAGGAATATATAAAGCAGATAACGGAGAACCGACCTGTCAGCGCGTTCCCGATCCACATCGGCATCAGCTTTTATCCCGCAGACAACCCGGTATTTAACCAGAGCATAAATATTTACGCTGAGCAGCACAAGCTCCTGCAGGAGCTCGCTGAGAAATCAGACTGCATCATCGTAGGCCGCTGCGCAGACTACATCCTGCAGGACAGGAGCCCGTTCAGGATATTCGTTTACGCAGACAATGAAAGCAAGATAAAACGCTGCATCGAGCGCGAGCCTTCAAATCAGAAGCTTTCAGAGCAGGAGATCAAGAGGAATATGGCGTCTATCGACAAGAAGCGCGCCAAGTATTACGAGTTCTTCAGCCATAACAAATGGGGCTCCCGCGAGAATTACGACCTTATGGTAAATACTGGCGGTAAGGATATTAAGGTTCTTACTGATGCTTTGATCGATTACATTAATAAAGTTTACTAATAAATTATCATGCACTGCACTTTTGCAGCGTTTGCAGATATAGGGCAATAGGAAAAGACATCGGGATGCATTTGATTTGTGATATGTATCCTGATGTCTTTTTTAATGTTTTAATGGTAAGTGCCGTGTGGTTTACCACTTACTTTTAATGAATGAATATGTTTTTATTTATTCCGTAGATTGTAAAATGAAATTGCAGCACGCAGCAGCAGCACGCCACCCACCACCCCACATGAATTGTGTCAAGTATTTTGTGTAAACGTATTTGATTTCCTGCCGCG
>CAVGAH010000141.1:0-3815 GCA_963627215.1 bacterium
CTTGTCATCGGCCCGGCCGATAATTATATTATCTGCAAGGACTTCATTGCTTCCGTCCTCATCGCATCTGTACACCTGCCATACTGCATCGCCGAAGCCGTCCTTTTCAGAAACAGCCTTGACCTCTGCAGGTGTTCTCTCTGCCTCTGTACCGGAATACTTAACATCAGCAGGCGCTGTCAGCACTGCAGGCTCAGGACCTTCAGCTACTGCACCAAATACAGGATAGCCTGTTTCCTCAGACTTTTCCCATACTCTTATACCTGTGAATTTTTCATTTCTGAAGTTTTCAGCTACCCAGTCGTTCAACGCAGACAGAAGTCCTGAAGGGCCGAACTGCTCAGTTCCGTCTTCAGCTGTATCAGACGGCATAAATGCCTTAGCTGCAGCGATCACCTTATAATCACTGTTATTATCGAGGTAATAGCAGCTTTCTTCATTTATTACAGCAGTTCCGGAATAATCATTTGATACACCGTATGCATAAGCGCCCGGCGTTGTAGACATCATTCCTGAAGAATAGCAGTTTACGATATCTATCGATATTGCATTCCTCTGCTGTACAGATGCTACTACACCTGCTGCAAAGAATGACTTTGAAACTGTATTGCTGTAATATCCGACAGTTATGTCTCCTGCATTATAGCAGTTTGCCATGATCGTCTTACAGTTCTGACCTGTGAAGATATATGAGACTATACCGCCTGCATATATAAGGCTGTCATTCTTTATATTTATGTTTCCGTTATTTACTGCATTGTAAAGAGTCTCTGATGACATCAGGTATCCTACAACACCTGAAACATATACAGAGGACATCTTGTACGCGCTTCCTGTTATATCAACATTTGATACAACATCGTGAATCCTTGAATTCTGAGACTTGGCTGCGATACCGCCTATATAGTTTCCCGATCCTGTAGTCTGCGGATAATCATAGCTTATGTTTCCGCTTACAGTCACATTGAATATCTCAGAATCAGCAGCCCATACAACGAGACCACCGAAATCACTCATAGCGTTAGTTGAATCTGAAACGTATGTATAGTTTATATTCTCCAGATCTACGTCATGTACAGAAGCACCGCTCATATATCCGAAGAAAGCTATATAGTATGAATTATACTTAGACTTTGATGTAAGCTCATCGATATTGATATTCTTTATCGCATGGCCTGCACCGTCGAGTTCACCAAAGAATCCATTGTCACTGAGCTGTCCTATAGGAGTCCAGTAAACTCCGTTAAGATCTATATCATTTGCAAGTCTGTAATGAGCTTTATTGTAAGCATACTTTGTTTCTGAATCAGCTGCCTGTACAGATACTGCTGACTGAACGTCTGCTGTACCTGTGCTTCCGTTTTCTGCTCCGGCATTTTCATTACCGTTTCCTGTGTCCGGAGACTCCGGTGTTTCACCGTTGTCAGGTGTTTCCGGCTGCTCAGGTTCAGGCTCAGGCTTATACTGATCCTCTATCTCCTTCATAGTATACTCTGACCGGCTGTTTACTACATCAGCCATATGAGCAAGCTGTTCAGGAGTTTCTATTATAAACGGATCTTCCTGTGTACCTGTTCCTGAAGCAAATCTTACAGATTTTTCACCTGTCCATTTGCCTTCAGAAGACCTTACGCTTACCTTTATCCTTTCACTTACCGCATCCTTTTCACTGTAGCCTATAGTATTCTTTACCTTTACGATATAATACCTGATGCCCGCCGTATCGAGCGGCGGCGTGTATGATGACTCCGTAGCGCCTTCTATCAGCGTCGCGTCATCATCAGCAAGCTCATTTCTTTCCAGATAATACCACTGATATGTGATCTCACCTTCTGTATCTGTCGCATCTGTCTTTGTAACAGAAGCATTGAATACAGGTCTGTCTTCGCCTTCATATCCCTGATCGTATGAATCCTTAAGCTCAGGCTCTGACGTTACTTCTACCGTTATCTCTGAAGCTGTAGCTATTATGCTTCCTGCAGGTACAGGCAGACCGTCAGCTTCACCCTCTGAAGTCCATTCTTTTACAGCACCCTCAGCATTTGCTCCTGCATATCTGTTAAGAGCAGTCTGAAGGCTCTTGTCGAGTAATGTAGAATATTCAAGCTCATAGCCGTCATAAGCTTTAAGCTTTCCGTCATTATCGAACGTTCCGATGCTTGACGCTTCTATTACAGTTGCCTTCTCAAACGTTCCTGCTTCCTTCTGGAGTACAGGATGTGCCTGAGCTACAGCACCTTCAGCATCACTTTCGAGAGCGTACAGATTCGTCAGCTTTGATATTACCTTTGTAGCTCCCCATTCACCCGGATTACCTGTAGCATATCCGATAACTGAACCTTTCCTTGATGAGGAGCCCTTGTATATTACAGGCGCTTCATTAGCGGAGTTCATTATCTCGCCGCCGTTTACATTAGCAGCTATACCGCCGATATAAACGCTTCCTGCCTTTTCAGAAGCCTTGAGCGTACCCTTGTTTACACTGTTCTTTACGCATCCGCCTGCTGCGAAGTTTGCTGCTATACCGCCGATATATACGTTTCCCGATGTATCAGCTTCTATAGAGCCCCTGTTTATACAGTTTATTACAGTACCCTTGTAGTATGATACTATACCTGCAGCGTATACAGGATTGGTTACAGATATGTTTCCGTAATTTTCGCAGCTGTCAAATACATTTGAAGCATTGTCTGAGTATCCTGCTATACCTGCACATTTTGATGCGCTTGTGTATGTATTTTCAGTTACTATATCGATGCCGCTCTTTACGTTCTTTATAACCGTATCCTGCTTTGCATGTCCCACAACGCCGCCGAGGTGCTGCTCTGCAGTATTACCGAATGAGTTCAGCTTACCCTCTAATGTAATATCTCTTATCTCAGCGCCGCTAACATAACCAAAGAGGCCTGCATACTTTGTATTGTCAGCAGATATATTGAGTCCGCTTATCTTATGACCCTCGCCGAGCAGCTTTCCGCCAAATGCAGAGCTTTCGTCCTTTGACATTATTTCTGTCGGCATTCCGTTCATTTTAAGGTCTGCAGTGAGCTTAAATACCGCATTGCGGTCATTTCCTGCATTTATCTGCGCGATCATGCGTGCAAATTCAGCTTCATTTGAAATAATATAAGCTGAAGCCTCTGACGTTCCGTCACCGGAACCCTCGCCGTATGAGTCTGCAACAGAAGTACCGTTCCAGCCGCCTGCGGCAGGATCCGGAGTCGTCAGAACTCCTACATAATCACTCAGCTCAGGGTCGATATCTACTGTAAGTTCATCTGTAAACTTGACAGCGCATGTTACTTCTACGTAATAATAGCTTGAGCCTGCCTTATCAGAAGGAAGCTCGAGCTCTGCGCCTGTCTGACCTTCAAGCTTTACCGCACCGTTAGTAGTTCTGCCCTTTGCCTCATACCACTGGTACTTTGCTGTAAAGCTCTCCGGAGCTGTCTCACTTCCTGCGAGAAGGCTCACATTTGCTTTTAATGAAGTCTTTTCAGCTGCATTAGGCTGTACAAATACATTTCCTGAAATGTCAGTTTCTGTATCTCCAGTCTTCTGAGTTATCTTTATTGCCGGCTTTCTGAGTTCAGCCTCTGCACCTGTCGGTACATAATGGAAATCACTGTATCTACTGTCACTGAGCCAGAGTCTGTTTGACTGACCTGTATGACGGTAAACGTATGCATCCAGTAATTCAGCCAGCTTTGCACTGCTGTTGCCACTTAATGTGACATTTCTGTCATTATCAAACGTTCCGTTTCCGCTTATGTTTGCAGACTTATATTCTCCGCTGCAAACATCACCTGTAATGC
>CAVGAH010000142.1:0-3699 GCA_963627215.1 bacterium
CCCTTATCCATGTACTCCTTAGCTTTCTTACCAAGCTCAGTGCCGTTTTTAATGTTGGCTCTGAAGATATCACCGGTCGATATCTGTGGGATACCGTACTTTTTAACTATAAGTTCAGCCTGAGTGCCCTTGCCGGCTCCCGGAGGGCCGAGTAATACGATATTTAACATAAGTCTGCCTCCTTTATTTAAGGAATCCCTGATAGTTTCTCATCATCAGCTGAGATTCAAGCTGCTTCATTGTATCAAGCGCAACGCCGACAGCGATGAGCAGTGATGTTCCGCCGAAGTGAATATCCAGCGAAGTGAAGTTGCTTATAATAGCAGGGAGTGTTGCGATAACTGCAAGGAATACAGCTCCCGCAAAAGTGATTCTCGTCATTACCTTGCTCAGATATTCAACAGTAGGTCTGCCCGGTCTGATACCAGGGATAAATCCGCCGTTTGCCTTCATGTTATCTGCAACTTCCATAGGGTTGAAAGTAATTGCAGTATAGAAATAAGTGAAGAACATAATGAGGATTATATTCAGTACAGAATAGATCCATACGCCCGGTGTACCAGTTGAAGACAGGTACTTCTGAACAAACTGTGTAAATCCTGAATTTGAATCTGTAAAGTATGAGATAGTCAGTGGGAACTGAATGATAGACAGCGAGAAGATTACAGGAATTACGCCCGCCTGGTTAACCTTCATAGGAATGTGAGTATTCTGTCCGCCGTACATCTTTCTGCCGACAACTCTCTTAGCATACTGAACAGGGATCTTTCTTGTACCCTGCTGCACTTCGATTATACCAACGATAACCGCGATAGCGAATACAAGGAATATTACTACACTTACCACTGTTACTTCACCAGTCTGCAGCTTAGTGAATGTCTGGTGGATAGCGCTCGGCATTCTTGCAACGATGCCGGCCATGATGATAAGTGAGATACCGTTTCCGATACCGTATTCATTGATCTGTTCACCGAGCCACATCAGGAACGCTGTTCCTGCGGTAAGTGTAAGTACAATTACCATAAGGCTGAAGAAGCTGTTGTCGATGACAGCGCTTCTAAACAGACCAAATGTAAGTCCGATTGACTGGACAAATGCAAGTACAACAGTTAAATATCTTGTGTACTGTGCGATTTTCTTTCTGCCTTCAGTACCTTCCTTTGAAAGAGCTTCAAGTGCAGGTATTGCGACAGTGAGTAACTGAAGTATGATTGACGCTGTAACATAAGGCGTTATACTCAGCGCGAAGATCGTGAAATTACTGAATGATCCGCCGGAAAACATGTCGAAAAGACCAAATAATCCAGATGCGCTGCTGAAATAATCACTGAGAACATTTCTATCTATTCCCGGAACAGGAATGCAGCATCCCAGTCTGAATACGATAAGCATCAAAACTGTAAAAATTATCTTCTTTCTTATTTCAGGCACCTTGAGCGCCTGTCCGAGCGACTTCAGAGTATTCATTAGATCACCTCTGCCTTTCCACCGGCAGCTTCGATCTTTTCAATTGCAGCTTTGCTGAATTTGTTAGCCTGAACAGTCAGTTTCTTTTCAAGTTCACCGTTACCGAGGATCTTGACACCTGCAGTTACCTGCTTCACTTTACCGTCTGCCTTGAGCAGTTCAGGAGTGATAACAGTACCTTCTTCATATGAGTTCAGGTCAGAAACGTTCATGATCGACCATTCCTTCTTGAATACGTTCTTAAATCCTCTCTTAGGGATTCTTCTGTATAATGGCATCTGACCACCTTCGAATCCGAGTCTTACGCCACCACCGCTTCTTGAGTTCTGGCCGTTCATACCTCTACCGGCAGTCTTACCCTGACCAGTAGCAGTACCTCTACCCTTACGCTTAGGGTTCTTAGTAGAACCGATTGGCTTGCTGAGTTCATGCAGTTTCATGTTTGACACCTCCAATCCTTTTTATTAAATTTCTTCTACTTTTAAAAGGTGCTTAACCTTTTCGATCGCACCACGCATCTGAGGATTATCAGGAAGTTCTACACTTCTGTTTGTCTTTCTGAGTCCTAATGCTTCTACTACCTTCCTCTGCTTTGGAGAGGAACCGATAGTGCTTTTAGCTAATGTAACCTTGAGCTTACCAGCCATTTCTGTTCCCTCCTTATCCGAGAATTTCTTCCTTAGTCTTGCCTCTAAGTCTCGCAACCTGTTCTACAGTCTTGAGGCTTGAGAGAGCTTCGATAGTAGCTAAAGCCATGTTTACTGAGTTGTTTGAACCAATTGACTTTGCTCTTACGTCCTTGATACCTGCATGTTCGAGTACCATACGTACTGAACCGCCGGCGATAACACCAGTACCAGGAGCTGCAGGCATTACGAGAACCTTGCCTGCGCCGAAAATACCAGTTTCTTTATGTGGAATAGTTGTTCCAACGATTGGAACTTCTACCATCTTTTTCTTTGCGTCTTCTGTAGCCTTACGTACAGCTTCAGGAATCTCAGCAGCCTTGCCAAGACCGATGCCTACGTGGCCAGCGCCGTCGCCAACAACCATCGTAACGCTGAATCTCATGTTACGTCCGCCCTTAACGGTCTTAGCAACACGTCTGATGTTTACGATAGTTTCCTTCATCTCGAGCTTTGATGCATCGATAGAATTCTGTCGCATAGTTTACTCCTCCTGTTAGAATTTTAATCCTGCTTCACGAGCACCGTCAGCTAATTCCTTAACTCTTCCGTGGAAGAGGAATCCGCCTCTGTCAAAGGCAACCTCAGAGATTCCCTTTTCGAGTGCCTTCTTTGCAACGCTTTCACCAACAACCTTTGCAGCAGCCTTGTTACCGCCATTTTCAACTTCGATGTCCTTATCAAGAGTTGAAGCAGAAACAATAGTTGTGCCTGTAGTATCATCTATAACCTGAGCATAGATGTTCTTTGAGCTCTTAAATACGCAAAGTCTTGGTCTTTCAGGAGTTCCGGAAATATGCTTTCTTACTCTGGCATGTCTTGCCAGACGTTTTTCATTCTTAGTTGCTTTTGCCATTTAAATCACTCCTTTCTACTTAGCGCCTGACTTACCTTCTTTTCTGATGATCACTTCACCAGCGTACTTGATACCCTTACCCTTGTAAGGTTCAGGTGGTCTGTGCTTTCTGATAACAGCTGCATAGTTACCAACCTGTTCTTTATCAATACCCTTGATAATGATTTCAGTCTGAGAAGGAGCTTCAGTAGTGATGCCCTCAGGATCCTTCATTTCGATCGGATGTGAATAACCTAAGTTAAGAACGAGTGTATCACCCTTCTTTTCTACTCTGTAACCTACGCCAACGAGTTCGAGTTTCTTCTCGAAGCCTTCAGTTACGCCGCTAACCATATTGTGGATGAGTGTTCTGTAAAGGCCGTGAGCTGATCTCTTTTCCTTTGCATCGTCATCTCTTTCAACAATTACGTTACCGTCTTCTACCTTAACGCTTACTAACTTTTCATCAACCGGCTGTGTAAGTTCGCCCTTAGGGCCCTTAACAGTGATGATTCCGTTTTCCATCTTTACTTCTACGCCGGCTGGGATTGCTACAGGCTTCTTACCTATTCTTGACATTTTAATTCCTCCCTACCAAACGTAACAGATTACTTCGCCGCCTACGCCTAACTGTCTTGCTTTCTTGTCGCTAATAATACCGTGAGATGTAGATACGATTGCGATACCTAAACCTCCGAGTACCTTAGGAAC
>CAVGAH010000143.1:0-962 GCA_963627215.1 bacterium
GCGGCAATAGCTGTAGATACTGCCATGGGATTTTACGGGCGAGTGTTTTTTACTAATCCAAAGGGACGCCCTGTAAAGCTCGGCAATGAAAAAAAAAAAAAAACCGGTTCTGATAAGCTGGGTTTCATAAATGTCACAGAGAATAAGAATAACAACACGGTAAATGTTGAGGTGTTTCTGATACTTAAATTCGGAACGAGCATAAGCTGGTTCACTAAGGAGTTTGCAAGGCGCCTGAGGATAGAGGCTGAGGAAATAACAGGCATAACTGTTGATGAAGTTATAATAAACATAACAGGTATAAGGTCCAGAAGGACTGCAAAGCGGGAGCTGAGGATATTATGCTGACAAAAATAGAAGCAGTAAAGGGAATCGGTCCTAAAAAAGCCGGGCTCATACATGAACTCGGCATTTACACGTTAGGAGACATGTTGAGCCATTATCCTGCTGCATATGAGGACCGTTCAAGGCTGACACCGCTTGCTGATGTCAAAGAAGGTGAGACGTACTACGTTACGGGCATAGTACTTAAAATAGTAAAGAATTTCGCGTACGGTCGGCAGGGAAAGATGATACGCCTCAAGATCGAGGATGATACCTCTCCGCTTGATATAACATTTTTTAATGCTGGATACTATGCGAGCTCATTTGTTGAAGGTCAACAGTATAACTTTTACGGTAAAGTAACTCGCGGGCGTTCAGGACTTCAGATGATACATCCAGAGTTTGAAAAAAGCGGCCTGACGTTTGAAAGCGCAATACTTCCGGTCTACAGCACGACAAAGGGAGTGACGCAGAAGGATCTCAGAAAAATAGCTGCGGCAGCTGTTGCGAGAGATTTCAGCATAAAAGAAACGCTGCCGGAAAAGATAGTAAAAGAAAACAAGCTGTGCAGCCGCGAGTTTGCGCTAAAAAACATTCATTTCCCGAACGACAAAAAAGCTTTTTCTATCGCAAAGTAC
>CAVGAH010000143.1:972-3663 GCA_963627215.1 bacterium
GCTGCCGCGAGGAGTCGGGAGTTGCATTTCCTCATGACCATTACGCAGAAGAATTTGCTGCATCGCTCGGATTTGAAATGACCGGCGCACAGAAGCGCGTGCTGCATGAGATAGTACTCGATATGGAATCGGCAGTGCCGATGCAGCGTCTCGTACAGGGAGATGTAGGCTCAGGCAAAACGGCTGTAGCCGCAGCTGCGCTCTATAAGGCAGCAAAAAACGGCTGGCAGGGCGTTATGATGGCTCCTACGGAGCTGCTGGCACGCCAGCATTTTGAGACATTTAAGGAATTTTTTGAAAATACTGATGTAAGAGTGGGTTTTCTGTCATCAGGCGTAAAAGCAGCTGAAAAGCGGGAAACACTGGCTGCCATAGCTGACGGCTCTTTAGACGTTATAATAGGAACTCACGCAGTCATACAGGAGTCAGTACAGTTCCACAGACTCGGCATCGTAATAACGGATGAACAGCACCGCTTCGGAGTAGACCAGCGTATAAAGCTCGCCGCGAAGGGCGAAGATCCAGATATACTCGTAATGACGGCTACGCCTATACCACGTACGCTCGCGGTGATAATATTCGGCGACCTTGATATTTCTGTCATAGACGAGCTCCCTCCGGGAAGGATGCCTATAGAGACAAAGGCAGTGAGCTCGCGCTCGCGCAAAAAAGTTTATTCATTCGCCGCCGACATGATAAAACAGGGCAAACAGGTGTACGCCGTAGCACCGCTGATAGCCGATTCTGAAAGCGTCGAGGCGCTTTCAGCAGAATCACTTTACGAAAAGCTGCGCTCTGAATATCCGCAGCTTCGCATCGGGCTCGTCCACGGCGGAATGAAGCAGGCAGAAAAGGACGCAGCCATGGAACGCTTCGCAGCGCATGAGACAGACATACTCGTAGCTACCGTAGTAATAGAAGTAGGGATCAATGTCCCGAACGCGTGCGTTATGATAATAGAAAACGCCGAGCGTTTTGGACTAGCGCAGCTTCACCAGCTAAGAGGCCGCGTTGGACGAGGCAAAGACCAGTCATACTGCTTCCTCATAACCGACCCGAAATCAGAGTTAGGCAAGGAGCGCGCAAAAGTAATAGAAGAAACGAATGACGGATTCGTAATAGCGGAAAAAGACCTGCAGATGCGCGGTCCCGGAGACTTCTTCGGCACGCGCCAGCACGGCTTGCCCGCCCTCGGCATGGCAGACCTCGTAAAGCATATCGGTATACTGAATGGACTCAGGCCTGCCGTCAAAGAAATGCTCCAGGCGGATCCGCATCTCAAGAAACCCGAAAACGCCCTCGTAGCAGAAGGTGTCCAAAAGCTGTTCGGGTCGTTTGAAAATTTAGGCATATAATATGTAAAAGAAGATGCCGTAATTATTAATAAGTACAGCATCTTCCTTCACTGCGGGTCCGCGGGCGGACGCCTTTCAGCTTTCAGTTATTCGTGCATTTATTAGCTTATTTGCCTGATAACTGCTGCTCAGCGAGCTCGACGAGCTTCTTTGTCATATAACCACCAACGTACCCGTTTTCGCGAGCGGTAAGCTTACCCTTATCCATCTGTTCATAGTTGGATAAACCAAGCTCATTGGCGATCTCCGTTTTCATGTTGTCGAGAGCCGACTTTGATTCTGTTTTGATCTTATTTGAAACTGACATTGCAATTTCACCTCCTTACGTAGATTAATTTAACCGCATGGAGTAAAAGTATGAATTGTAATTAATGGAACAGATACCAGTCCGGATGACAGCAGCGGTGCATGACAAAAAATATAGTTGAAAAATAAATGTAATAATGCACTTTATGCATATTGTGGTATACTAACAAATAAGGAGTTTTTGTAATGAGAATAATAGCAGGCGAACTTAAAGGACGACGTTTAATGACGCCTTCCGACAACAGAGTCAGACCGACCACAGATAAAGTAAAGGAAGCTGTTTTCAGCATGGTGACAGGATATCTGCCGGGCAGCGCAGTAGTAGATCTTTTTGCGGGAACAGGCAATCTCGGACTTGAAGCGATAAGCCGCGGCGCAGAAAGAGCATATTTCGTTGACAAGGACAGGACAAGCATAGCGATGGTACGCGAAAACGTAAAGCATTGCAAGGTCGAAGACAGATCTGTCATACTGTGGTCTGATTTTAAATCAGTGTTTAAAAAGATAAACGACAGAGTCGATGTTATATTTCTCGATCCGCCGTACAGTGCCGGTTATATGGAAGATTGCTTCAGGCTCATAGCTGAACACAGTTCTGCGGAAACACTTCCTGAGGAGATGTCAGGCATGGCGCTCATAAAATCAAAGCGCTACGGTAAGATAAGTGTTTCAATTTACGAAAAACAGGAGGCGCTTTAAAAAATGAAGAAGTTCTTATATCCGGGTTCATTTGACCCGCTCACTATGGGGCATTTGGACATTATCAGAAGGGCATCTAAGCTGTGTGATACGCTTATAATAGGAATAGTGACAAATTCCAGCAAGACACCGCTTTTTTCTGTAGCTGAAAGAAAAAAGCTCATAGCTGAGTGTCTTGAGCATGAGGAGATAACTAATTATGAAGTAGTTGATTTCTCAGGTCTGCTGGTAGATTATGTAAGAGATAATCAGATATCATGTATAGTCAGAGGTCTGAGAGACACGCCTGATTTTACATCTGAAATGCCTAGAGCGTACATGAGCAAGCACC
>CAVGAH010000144.1:0-3623 GCA_963627215.1 bacterium
ACTTTTGGCTGATATCATTAAGTTTGGTATTTCCCATTGCTACCGCTTCAATAACAGAATTGTAGATTGGTGTTTCTCTTAATTCCTGATGGAGAAGAAACTCAACCTCGCTGTATAAAACACATCCTTTTGTCAGGATATTGTTTTTGATATTATCTTCAACAGAAAGCTTTGGACTCCACTGCCTCAAGTAATGAGGAATTCCTCCAAGAACAGAGTATGCAATCACTTTATCACGAGCGGAATATTCAGGGAAAAATTTTATAGCATCATAAAACCCCATTTCTTTCATCTTGTAAATTCCTGTAGCTCTGCCATAGAGAGGATTCTTTTCAGCGAGTAATTCTTTTTCGATAAAACTCATGGCACTTCCACAGAGAATAATCATTACATTACTCTGACGAAGTTCTGAATCCCAAAGATTTTGTAATACTGAAGGTATGCTTTTATTTCCACGACACATATACGGAAATTCATCTATAACCAGTAATTTTTTCTTATCCGCATAAGGTAGGTCAAGAACCGCACGAAAAGCTTTTTCCCAATCCTCAAACTCTGAGATATAATTTCTGGCAGGCATATCTTCTTTCAGTAAGCGTGATGAAAAATTTCTAAGCTGTACCTTATCCGTCGTCTGAGTACAAGAAAAGAAAACATGTGATTTATCCTTACAAAATTCTCTCAAGGTTTCCGTCTTTCCCACACGACGACGTCCGTAAAGAACAATTAACTGACCATCTTCTGCTTCATATTTATCATTTAGAAATTTCAGTTCAGCTTCTCTGCCGATAAACATACAATCTCCTCCAATTAGTTCAAATTTAGATTTACTAAATCGTGATTTGATATTATTATAACCGAAATCGGCTAAAAAATCAAGTCGTGCCTCATTTGTTCAAGGATACATCACTGCTTATACCTTAATTTCCAGCCCAAAGTAGCCCTAAAAGCATTCGGATATAAGACACCGTTTGAGGCCGGATATGCAGCGTAGAAATTGCAGATACAGTAACAATTATTTTTTTAAATATCATTTTAAAATCGCACAGAGGCAGGCTTTTTTAATATATAATGTACAAATACACCATACAGGATGTAAGAGCGCCGGCGCTCCCGTTGTGTGAGCATTAGTATAGAAAATATATTATCGGGATATTCAAAACGTATAGGGATAAGGATAAAGGAAATTCAGACAGATAAAAGGAGGATAACGACATAATGAAATCAATGCTTAAAATAGAACATTACACTAAATCATTCGGCGGCAGAAAGGCAGTCAACGACCTGTCGATCGAGATAAACGCAGGCGAGATATACGGCTTCATAGGGCATAACGGCGCAGGCAAGACGACGACGCTGAAGGCCATAGCCGGCATATTGCAGTTTGATGAGGGTGAAATATACGTAGACGGTGTATCGGTAAAAAAAGACCCGCTTGAATGCAAACGACGCATAGCGTATATTCCCGACAACCCGGACATATATGATTATATGACAGGCATACAGTATCTTGATTTCATAGCAGATATTTTCGGCGTAAGCGCCGAAGACCGACTTGACCGCATACATCGTTATTCAGCGATGTTTGGCATAACAGCTGACCTGGTGCAGCCGATAAGCGCGTACTCACACGGCATGAAGCAGAAGCTTGCCATAATATCAGCATGGGTCCACACGCCGAGGCTGATACTCATGGACGAACCGTTCGTAGGGCTCGATCCAAAGGCTTCGCACCAGCTGAAGCTCATGATGCGCGAGTTCTGCGACGACGGCGGCGCGATATTTTTCTCGACACACGTCCTGGAGGTAGCCGAAAAGCTGTGCGACAAGGTCGCTATCATAAAAAACGGCGAGCTCATAAAAGCCGGAACCATGGAAGAGGTCAAGGGCGACACCTCGCTCGAAGAGGTATTCCTTGACCTGGAGGGCTGATAAATGCTGAACACACTCCTTAAAAAGCAAATGATGGAAATAAACAGGTCATTTTTTACAAACAGAAAAACAGGTAAAAAACGTTCGCGCACAGCGGTCATGATTTCAATAGGACTTTTCGCGTTCTTAATGGTATTTGTGATAGGCGGGATATTCCTGGCGATGTCGTTGACGCTGTCGCCGCTCATCACAGCAGGAATGTCATGGATGTACTTCCTTATAATGACAGCGACAGCGCTGGCGCTCGGCGTATTCGGCAGCGTATTCAACACTTACTCGAGCCTGTATCAGGCAAAGGACAATGACCTTCTGCTGTCGCTCCCGATACCCGTCAGATACATCCTTTTCACCCGCCTGACAGGCGTATACCTCATGGGACTGATGTACAGCATGGTCGTATTCATCCCGGCAATAATAATATATCTGATAAAAGTAGAAATAACACCTGCGGCCATCGCCGGCCCTGTAATATTCGCCCTGCTCGTGAGCATTTTCGTATTTGTGCTCGCATGCGCCCTCGGCTGGCTCGTAGCAAAAGCAGCCGCCAAAATGAAATGCAAGAGCCTCGTGACTGTAGCTCTGTCACTGATATTCATCGGCGCGTATTACCTCCTGTATTTCAAAGCAAATGAGCTTATAAAGTCACTTTTACTAAATGCCGACGCAATAAGCTCCGTCGTAATGTCGCGCGCCCACGCGCTGTATCTGCTGGGCGATGCAGCAGCAGGAAACATGAAAGCACTCGCAGTCGCAGCGCTGGTGACAGCGGCGCTCCTTGCACTGGTATTATATGTAATATCAAAAACATTTATCTCTGTGGCAACATCTGCAGGGGGCGCGTCCCGCCGAGAATATAAAGAAAAAACTTCAAAAGTAAAAAGTATAAGGGCGGCGCTCATCCAAAAAGAAATAAGACGATTCCTCGCAAGCCCGACATACATGCTGAACGGCGCGATGGGAAGCGTTTTTCTTCTCCTGGTCGCTGTGGCATGTATCATAAAGGGTGACTATGTAATAAACGCAGTTTCACAGTTTAGCAGCGGCAGCAGTAGCAGCGGCTTCCTGTCTGTGATCGCTGCAACAGGAGTCTGTATGCTGATGTCAGCAAACAACATAACAGCGCCGTCAATATCGATGGAAGGCGCAAACCTGTGGCTCCTTCACTCGCTGCCGGTAAAATCACAGGACGTACTGCACGCCAAGCTCAGACTGCAGCTGCTGTTCACAGACGTCCCGGCCATAATGTGCATAGCAGCCGCATGCACCCTCATCAAGCCGGCCCCCCTTACAGCCATCCTGATGACCGCAGTACCGTTAGCCTACGGAACAATGAGCGCAGCCTTCGGACTCATGATGAACATAAAAAACCCAAATCTCAACTGGACCAGCGAAACAGCCGCAGTAAAACAGAACCTGAGCGCCACCGTAGTAATATTCGGCGGCTGGATAACGACCGGTCTGCTTGCATTCGCATACATCCTGCTGAGCCACCTCATCCCTCCGACCGCCTATCTGACCGCCTGCCTGATCCTTTTCACAGCAGGCGCTGCGGCCATATACCGTTGGCTGATGACAAAAGGCGCAAAAGAATTTGACCGAATATAGAATATATAACTAAGTATATAACGTAGCACCAGATGTCCCCCCGCCTCTATAGGCGGCGGGTTCCATTCCCGACTTTCGGTGGCGGG
>CAVGAH010000145.1:0-3611 GCA_963627215.1 bacterium
TACGTGGACTACGCTGTCGTATTTTACACTGCAGCTAAAGCTGCGTAAAATACGCGCCGCACTGATCAAGCGAGCTTGTCAGTGCTCTGCTACGCTTTAAACAGAAAATGGAGCATATAATTATGAATAGTGATAAATTAAATAACAATATAAACACAGATGAGCGCATAGCTCGCTCGGGAATGTTTTTCAGGCATTTTAAAAATAAATTATATCAGGCTTTAGCTATTGCAGAACACAGTGAAACGGGAGAGAGGCTCGTTATATATCAGGCGCTTTACGGTTCGTACAGAGTGTATGCAAGACCATATGATATGTTTCTAAGTGAGGTAGACCATGAAAAATATCCTGATGTAAAGCAGAAATACAGATTTGAGCAGGTAGCTGCTGAAGATGTTGAAAGGGTAGCTGACGAAATAGCACAGCTCCGCATGAAAAACACAGACAGCGCAAATGCTGAAAGGAACGAATAAAAACGATGGCAAGAGTCCGTATAAACAGCAACGGAGGCGTAAGCCAACGCACAGTGAGCCGTAATGGCGAAGTTATCGAATATGTTCTGACAAGAAAGAATGTTAAGAATATAAATATGCGCGTTGCCCGAGACGGTACAGTAAAGGTTTCAGCGTCCAACCGCGTTTCAGGAAAATATCTTGATGACTTCGTATGGAGGCATCGTGATTTTGTGCATCAGTCACGGGAACGCTGGTCGGAGCGTAACAGGCATAATATGCTGCCTGAAACATATTCAGACGGAGATATTTTTTCATTGAAAGGCAGAGATATTCGTTTGCGAGTTGTAAATTCCTCAACTCATAAAGAGGGCGTAAAGCTTGATAACGGTGAAGCAGTATTATACGTGAAAGATATAGATGATGCTCACCGCAGAGAATATCTTTTCAATAAATGGCTGAGAAATGAACAAAAAGCAATATTTGAAGAAACATGCCGCCGAATATACCCGATATTTGAGCCGCTCGGAATACCGTTTCCTGAGATCCAGGTACGTTCCATGAAGGCAAAATGGGGAATTTGCAGACCGCTTTCTACACGCATAACATTCAACGCGCGCCTGGCAATGACACCGCAGGCTTGTATAGACTATGTTGCAGTCCATGAATTTGTACACTTTATACATGCAGACCACTCTAAAAATTTCTATGCAATACTCCAGCGCATAATGCCAGACTGGAAAAAACGCCGTACTTTTCTTAATGACAATTATTAATACACAAAAGACAGGATATCTCCCCATATTTAAGAGAGTATCCTGTTTTTGTATAAAGAAAATCATGCATGTTTTTTGTTTAATTAATATATTATTATACTTTTTCGTAAATGCAGGACGCCTTTCTGTTGCCTGCGAAATATACGTAACGCTTGAAGTCCTGCATGCCCGCCCGCCTGTATTGGCGTCATGTGTTTACAGTAAAGTATACTTTTAGTCAATATTTTTCAGATATAGGCGTTCTATTTTTAATGTTTAAATAATAAAGCACACAGTTTTAAAACTGACCTGTCATATTAAGACATTTCCCATCCCAAATGCACATTATACCGCAACCATTCTTTATCTGCCACTCAAAATAATCCCTCTTTGAAATGCCGTACTCCGCCATTATCGCCATTATCGTACCGCCGTGGACCACAAATATGAGCGACTGCACATTATGCTCTTCCGCATCCGACATTATCTTTCTGAACGCCGAAACACACCTTTTGCGAAATCCTGCCTGAGCCTCACCGCCAGGAAACGGTAGAGTTCCGCCGCTGTCTATCCATGCCTGATAGTCGAGATCTCCGCTGAGCTCCATCCAGTTTTTATTTTCAAACCCTCCAAAATCACATTCCCGCAAATCGCTTTCTATCCTGCATTCATGCTCAGGCAATATGATCTCAGCCGTCTGCGCACAGCGCAGCATCGGACTGCGCCATATTGCACATGCCGCATCCTTCGCCGCATTCAGGACCTTATCATAATCGCCTGCCGAAAGCTTATCACGCAGCTCCGCCGCACCTTCATCGCACAGCGGCTCGTCCGTCTTTCCTATATATCTTTTTTGAAGATTTCCCGCCGTAAGACCGTGCCTTACAAAAAATACATTCATTTTTATATATTTACCTTATCTTCTTTCTGAACTTCTTTATTGCTTAATAACTCAATTATTGTATGTATCTCCGAAATAACAAGCCCCGCAAGAGTGAGCAGCGTCCCCGCTGCCGACATTACTGTTATATTTTCGTGTAATACTATAAACGAAGCAATAACAGTTACGACAGGAGCAAGGTAAATGTAAACGCTTGCCTTTATAACTCCTATAAGCTTGAGCGCATGATTCCACGTCACAAAGCATACAGCTGATGCACCCAGACCGAGGAACAGCAGATTTCCCGTATACTTAGGCTGCGTGAGCAGCGTCATATCCGGACTGAAGCCGAATATTACGAGAGCCGGTATCATGAATACTATTCCGTACATAAAGATACGCCTCGTCGAAACTATCGTGTTATACCCATAAGATTCGATCTTCTTAACACATACCGAATACACCGCCCATATAGCCGCTGCTATCACAGACAAGATATCACCCTCAGGGCTGAGATGCAGCTCAGAGCCGTTGAAACTTATAAGGCTTATCCCAGCCATTGCCACGATAAATCCTATAAAAAAGCTGCCATAAAGCTTTTCTCCGTCCTTAAACACCAGATGCCCCAGTATGGCAGTAAAAAACGGCGCTATCGAAACTATAACGCCTACATTGGAAGCCATAGTATAAGTAAGCGCTATATTTTCCATCAAGTAATAAAGACATATCCCCGTGAGCCCCGCCAACGCAAACCAGCCTTCCCTGCGCAGGTCAAATCCTTTTATGCGCTTCGGACTCGCCAGCGTGAGCACCACTATAGCGATAAGAAATCTGAAAAAAAGTATCTCCACAGGCTGAAAGCCCGTCAGTAATACCTTCGTCGATATAAATGTAGTTCCCCACAGGAACACTGTAAGCAAGGCCAGCAAATGCCCTGTATTCTGATTCTTCAACATAAACTTCAATTCCTTAAATCTTCAATTCCAACAACATATACTTTTTCGCAAATACAGGACGCCAATACAGGCGGGCCGGCATGCAGGTCGCTTGAAGCCCTGCCCGTATCTTTGATACGGCGCGCAGGCCGGCAGGAAAAAGAACCATCTTGTTATTGCTGATACCGTTTCTATGCCGCGCTTGAAATCATGCTGTAT
The DNA here is from genome assembly GCA_963627215.1 of bacterium. Classification (GTDB taxonomy): domain Bacteria; phylum Bacillota; class Clostridia; order Peptostreptococcales; family Anaerovoracaceae; genus CAKQOE01. The sequence continues at coordinate 3,242 of CAVGAH010000145.1, forward strand.
GAGCAGGTCTGCTATCTGACAGCTGTTCATGCTCCCGTGCTCCGTGATCTTTTCTTTTATCCATTCAACTTTTTCTCTGTAGTGCTCCCGGGTCTCATCTGCCCTTACATTTACATCATAATTTATTTTTCCATACCCCGGTGTAAATGCTCCACATCTATAGCCTTAAGTTTATCAAGGTCATCAAGATATGCTCCCAAAGGATCATAAATCACGCGGCTTTAGCCGCAATGTGATTTTTCAGTTGTCCCGTTTTACACGCTTTCCTTCGGAAAGCTAAAAAAGCAAGATGCTCACACATCTTGCTTTTTAGTAAAACCGGCAATGTCCTATTTTCCCAGGCAGCCTCCCGCCAAGTATCTTCGGCGCT
>CAVGAH010000146.1:0-3535 GCA_963627215.1 bacterium
CCTGCGTCAGATGCCCTTTGCTCACTTTCCTGATCTATCTCAAAAAGCGACTTGCACAGCTGATCCCAGAACAGCTCCGGCGAATCGTTAAAAACGGTCTGACAGACATTGCGAAATTCATTTCTTTTTATATATTCGTTAATGCATGTAGTCTTTCCGAATCCAAGCGGCGCTTCCATTACTATAAGCGGATATTTTTTCATAGTATTTAATTTATCGATCATCCGCTCACTGAGATATTTTCTTTCCGTATTCGCCTTGTATCTTCTTACCATTTAAATCACTCCTGTATGCGCGCGAGGAAACTTTCTCCTGAAGTATCTGCAGCCAGATCCAGATATTCTGACACCGTTGCTCCTATATCGGCAAAGGAATTCAGCGTTCCCAGATCTGCATCTTGTCTTATATGCTTACCGCAGACCATCACAGGTATATACTCCCTTGTGTGGTTCCAGCCTGTGTGAACAGGATCATTTCCATGATCGGCGCATATCACCATAATATCATCATCTCTCATTTTTGCGGTCAGCTCCGGTATCCTTGCATCAAACTCTTCAAGCGAGCGCGCGTACCCTTCAGGATCCCTTCGATGTCCGTATTTGGCATCAAAATCTACCAAATTTGTAAATATCAGACCATTTTGACATTTATCCATATATTCAAGCGTTTTATCGACACCATCCATATTGTCTGCTGTATGAACGCTTGATGTTATTCCTTTTCCATTAAAGATATCTGATATCTTACCTACAGCGCAGACCTCCATGCCTGCTTCGCTTATATCATCAAGTATCGTCCTTCCGAACGGCTCAAGCGCATAATCCCTTCTGTCCGCAGTTCTTACACACTGACCGTCCTTCATTATAAACGGACGCGCTATAACTCTTCCGATGAGCAGATCTCCTGTAAGCATATTCCTTGCTATCCTGCACATCTCGTACAGCCTCTCAAGCGGGATCACTGCGGTATCAGCCGCTATCTGAAACACGCTGTCTGCCGACGTATAAACTATAGGTCTGCCCGTGCTCCTGTGCAGCTCACCGTACTGTTTTATTATTTCTGTGCCTGAAGCCGAAATATTTCCTATTATCTTTGTGCCTATGGCTTTTTCAAAGGCATCTATGAAATCAGGCGGAAAACCTGTCTCTGTAAATGTTTTAAAAGGAGTTTCCGTTACAAGTCCCGTTATTTCCCAATGTCCTGTGATAGTGTCTTTGCATGCCGAACGTTCGGCAGCCCTTCCGTATGCTCCGCATACAATATTATTCTTGTTCCTTATATTTCCATCAGGGATGCTCACGCCCTTTATCAATGATAATCCCAGACGGCATAGATTCGGCAGTAACAACGTTGGTACTCTCTCTGCAATATGATTTAATGTCGATGCTCCTGCATCACCGTATTCTGATGCATCCGGAAGCTCACCTATGCCAACACTGTCCATAACAATAAGTATTACTCTTTTTTTATCTGTCATTTTGATTCTCCATCCTGTTCCGTATACGGGTCTTTTACGCCGTCATACAGCATTACAGGCGAAAATCCTATACAATCGGAAGACACAAGCTTGTATCTTATTCCTTTTCGTATACCGTTAAATGCGCTTCTCTGAGCTTCCTTACCGTGAAGATGTCCGTAAATGACATCCGTCACCGGATATTTTTCTATTATCTTTGTAAACTCTGTAGAAGCTCCTCGAAAATCTGTCGGAGGATAATGCAGTGCCGCTATTATTTTTCTGTATCCCTCGTCAGACGCCTTCTTAAGCGTAGCCTCAAGACGCATAAGTTCCCTTCTGTATATCTTATCATCATGCTCATCCCAGTCTGCAGTTATATGAGGAAGCAGCCACCCGCGTGTTCCGCACACGGCAAACTCTCCTGCAGCATAAAATGTATTGTGAATAAAAATCATATCATCAAAAAGGGAATTCAGCTTAGATATTGACGACCACCAGAGATCGTGATTACCCTTTACCATGAGCTTTATTCCAGGAAGTTCATGCAGGAATTTAAAATCCGACATTGCTTCTTCCAGCTTCATTCCCCATGAAATATCGCCCGGTACTATCACGATATCATCAGCACTGACAAGTCTTAACCAGTTTTCTTTTATTTTATTTTCATGATCATCCCATCTGGCTCCAAAAATATTCATAGGTTTATCAACAGATGTTGCCAGATGCGGATCTGATAGAGCAAAAATTCGCATAAATCACCTGCCTGAATACTTTTATTCATTTCATTTTACCATAAATCAATGCTTTTTTACACATATGCTTGCAGTTCGTCATTTCAAACAGATCTCAATATGAAAAAAGGGACTGTTTCCAGCCCCTCTCAGTATTATTCATCCATGAGATTGTTAAGATTTTCATTCATCTGCTTTATCAAATCGATAAACAGGTCTACTTTATTGTTCGGAATGCCTTCGACTATTCGATTGTGAACAACTGCAAGACGCTTAGACACAGTCTTTACCTTCTGCTTGCCTTCATCTGTAATGAATACCAGAAAAGCTCTTCTGTCTTTTTCAGTTGTGCGTCTTACAACATATCCTCTGCCTTCAAGAATGTCGAGTATTCTTGCAAGAGTTGCCTGATCCTTATCTACTTTACTTGACAGTTTTTTCTGATTTATACCATCCTGATCTATAAGATTATATAGTACTACAAACTGCTCAAGTGTTATATCGTCTTTATTAAGAGCCATTGACATGTGCCGACGCATTCTTTTCTGCATAACATATACGAGATATGTCATCTGTTCATTAATATCAAACATAAAATTCACCCTCTCTTTAAGGCGCTTTCTATTTTTTCTTTGGCGCCTCTATTTTTTCAGTCTGATCCTTCGTCGCTTCCGCTATCTTTCTGAGATCCGGCTTTGAAACCTTACCGTTATTGAGCAGTGGGAACTCATCAACAAACCAGTAATATGACGGTATAGATAATGTAGGTGTCTTTCCTACGCAGAAAGCTCTGAGTTCTTCAGGCTTCAGCTCTGAGCCTTCCTTGAGTCTGCAGAAGCAGCCTACGATCTCGCCATACTTATAATCCTTTACGCCGATAACATAAGCCTCTTCGACTTCAGGATGTGAGTTGAGTACCTTTTCAACTTCACCCGGACTGATATTTTCACCACTTCTGATGATTATATCCTTAAGTCTGTCACCCATTACGATATAGCCGTCTTCATTGAGTTTACCTGTATCGCCTGTTCTGAGCCAGCCGTCAGGAGTGTAAGTAGACGCAGTCTTTTCAGGGTCACCGAGATAGCCCATCATCAGGCTGTAGCCCTTTACGCATATTTCACCGAACTCGTCATCAGGAACTTCCTCAAGAGTATCAGGGTCGATAAACTTAACGCTTACACCTGGCATTATCTTACCTACAGTTCCGCCCTTTACCTCAGGAGTATCTGAAGGAGCTGTCGCAGATACACAAGGAGATGTCTCAGTCAGACCATAGCATACGATTATATCTTCCATATGCATTATCTCTTCTATATCCTTGACCATCTTTACAGGGCATGGA
>CAVGAH010000147.1:0-3506 GCA_963627215.1 bacterium
AATTACGGAAGAATGAACGGTATAAAAATCGTTGCCGCTACGGGCAACAAGCATAAGATAGAAGAAATAGAAGCTATAACTAAAAAATTTGGCATGAACGTCATTACGAAGGCGGAAGCGGGAGTAGGCGACCTTGAGGTAGAGGAAACGGGAACGACGTTTGAGGAAAATTCACGCATAAAGGCCGAGGCTATAATGAAGGCTACTGGCATGCCTGCCATCGCTGATGATTCGGGGCTCGAGGCTGACGCTCTTGACGGAGCACCGGGCGTGTACTCTGCGCGTTTTTCAGGCGAGGGCGCTACTGATGAATCGAACAATGCAAAGCTGCTGAAGCTTATGGAAAACGTTCCTGACGAGGAAAGAACAGCGCGTTTTGTTTCTGTAGTTACGCTCTGCTTCCCGGACGGGACTGTAGTGGCGGCGCGCGGTGAATGCCCGGGCATGCTGAGAAGGTCGCCGAGCGGCGACGGTGGTTTCGGCTACGATCCGTTATTTGTGCCGGTCGGTCATGACAGGACTTACGCTGAGATAAGCGCGGAAGAGAAAAATATTATAAGCCACAGGGCGAAGGCACTCGGTATACTCAGGATGAAGTTAAAAGAAACGGGTTTCGAGGAAAACGAGGAATAGCCTGCGTAAAATGCGTGCGGGCACGTTTTAAATATATCAGGAGAGAATGTTTGAAAAGAAAATTATTTTATGTGACGATAAGGACGATACGCAGGCTGCGGGACCCTTATTATCAGGGCGCTGCGGCGGAAATGGGGTTTTATTTCATTTTTTCAATAATACCGCTGCTGACGCTCCTGCTGCAGATGCTTACGTTTTTTGACCTGACTGAGCGGCTGTATGAGTCAATGTTTATGCGCTTTGAGGGAAATGAGATGGCGACGTATGTGCTGTCGGCTGTGCAGGATGCGCTCAGCAACGGCAGCTTCAGCATTGCGTTCATACTTGTGGCGCTCTGGGGTGCGTCGAAGATCATTTTTTCGATGATACGGATGGCAAACTACACTTACAGAGTCAGCGATGTGAAGCGAAACAGCTATGTGCGGAGCCGGGCGCGGTCGGTCGTGACGGTGGCGATGCTTATACTTATGATAGTTGCGACGCTTGTTGTGTTCGTTTACGGAAATTCACTTGTTCGCCTGGCGAACGCGGTGCTGCAGGAATTCCTGAATATTACATTTAATGCTGACTGGCTGTTTTCTGCGCTTCGGTGGCCGATAGCGCTTGCGGTATACGGGATGTTCCTGGCGGTGACTTACAAGCTGCTGCCGGGAAAGCGGATATCGATGAAGCATACGGTTCCGGGCAGCGTGTTTGCGGCTGTCGGTATCGTTGTGATAACTGCGGGGTATTCCATTTATCTGAAATATTTTTCCAATTTTAACGTCGTATACGGGAGCTTGGGCGCGGTGATCGCACTGCTTTTGTGGTTTTATTTGGTGAGTTATATATTGATGCTTGGTATGGTTATAAATGCTGCGTGGTTTGAGGAAGATCTGTGGGAATAACGAATGCTGTAGGCCCGCGGGCGGGCGTGGTGCGCGCTGGGCGCGCCTGTTGACTGTATTACTGCATTGCGTGTGAGCATTACAGCGATAAATACAATTTTGAAGGCTGAATAAAGTTGAAAAGTTAATGTGGCGGTAATATAATTTTGAGTAATATCAAATAACGCATGAAATTTTTAAGGAGAATCGGATATGCTGTCAGAAAGAGTAAGAAATATCGTTCCGTCGGGGACGATCGCTATAAATGCAAGAGTTTTTGAGATGAAGTCTGAGGGGACTGAAATCATAAATCTCAGTGTGGGCGAGCCTGATTTTAATACGCCGGACAAGGCTAAGGAGGGTGCACGCCGCGCTATGGACGAGAACAAGACTCGTTATGATAAGGTGCCGGGACTCGTGGAGCTGCGCGAGCAGATATGCGAGAAGCTGAAGCGCGATAATAATCTTGATTATACGCTGGACGAGATAGTTGTGACTAACGGCGCTAAGCAGGGCGTGACTAACACTTGCCTGACGCTGCTTAACGAGGGCGATGAGGTGCTGATACCTTCGCCGTATTACGTAAGCTATCCTGAGATAGTAAAGCTTGCGGGCGGCGTGCCTGTTTTTGTTGAGACTAAGCGCGAGAATGATTTTAAGATCACGGGCGCTGAGATAGAGGCGGCGGCTACTGACCGCACAAAAATGATAATATTATGCAATCCTTCAAATCCGTTGGGAACTGTGTGCACGCGTGAGGAGCTTGCCGATATCGCTGATGTATGCGTAAGAAGGGGCATTTATATGATGTCTGACGAGGTTTATGAGACTATCTGCTTTGCTGACGAGTTTGTGAGCATGGCGGAGGTTTCGCCTGAGGCGAAGGAGCTGACGATAGTTGTCAACGGGCTTTCAAAGTCTGCGCCGATGACGGGATGGAGAATCGGATATACTGCGTCGAATCGCGAGATCGCGAAGGGCATGACTGCGCTCCAGGGACATATAACGTCGCATCCGTCTACGATATCTCAGTGGGCGGGCGTGGCTGCGATGGCTGAGTGCAGGGACTATACGGAAATGATGAATAAAGCGTTCCGTGAGAGAATGGAAGCTGCTGTTGATTTTCTGGAAAAGGAAGTGCCGGAGGTCTCATTTATAAAGCCGATGGGCGCGTTCTATCTGTTTATAGATATCTCATGCGTGAAGGACGCGCTGCTGGCGACAGCGGGCGCAGACTGCAGGATGCCGCAGAGCGGAACAGGCTCATACGCTATGGAATTTACGATGAAGCTGCTCAATGAAAAGCATGTGGCGATAGCGCCGGGAACTGCGTTCGGCAAGGAAGGCTACATAAGGATAGCGTATGCGACAGATAAGGAGACGCTGCTTGAAGGGCTTGCGCGTATACGCGACCTTGTAAAGGAGCTGCTTGCGAAATGATAGAGTGTTTATTTGTCGGGATAGGCGGGTTTGTCGGAAGCGTGTGCCGTTATCTGATCGGTTTGATACCGCTTTCGCCATCGAACGGGTTTCCGGTAAAGACTCTTGTTATAAACGTTGTGGGTGCGTTTGCAATCGGGCTTATCGCTGCAGCTGCGGCTTACATGCTGCTGTCGCTGGTACTGGGCCTGGCGGCTGTTTTTGCTGCTGAGGCTTTGATGCATATGTAGAGAAAAAGGAAAAAACTGAACTTTGAAATGCGGACTCCGGCGGAGCTGTCGGGCAAGTATGGACTTGTCGATGGCTCTGCCGGAGTTTTTGATTTATAACAAAAGGCAACGATAGGAAAATAAAATATATGCGTCCTGTAATATGAAAAAATAGTAAAAAATGGTTGATAAATTTATCAGGATAGTGTATGGTATATAAAAGAATTGATGTAAATATATGTAATGAAAGTACAGAATCAATTCTGAATTTGTCCGTAATGGGCGGATGAATTATCAAAAGGGACAGAGACTGCAAAATGCAGGCGCGCAAAAGAGAAAGGACAGGCTGTTCGTAAGG
>CAVGAH010000148.1:0-3482 GCA_963627215.1 bacterium
CATTTCATGTTAAAATGATTTGTAAGCGAACGAGTGACAGTCTTACTGATTGGCATTTGTAACTTAAAAAAGAAGTTTGCACAAATATGTTTACACACTTATGTAAACATATCTATACATAAGTGTAAACTTCGATGGACAAATCTCAATAATCAAATATTTACAGGTCGAAACAAAAAACGAATTTCTCAGTCTTTCAAAAAAGATCTAAAAAAAGTTTATTTGACAAGGTCTTGTAAATTCAACGGTTTTCCCGTTGTAGTCTACTTCGTTTGAAAAATATTTAACGGATTTTTTAGTAAACGAAGTGTTTTGGCACGCATGTTGCGTTTCAAAAAGATTGGCTCGTGATTGTCAATCGCAATGAAAAAACTATTGCTATTGAAAAGAAAGAAGGTAAACAAATGTTTGGTTTCACAGATGACATGAATGAAAAAGTCGCACTCGTAAAAGATTTCTGCGACAAATGGATTTATCCAAACCTCGATGAAATTGATGCAGGCAAGTGCTGCCCAGATTATATTTGGGACGAATGGTGCAAGATCCCTGGTTTTGCAAGCCCTTGCGCACCAAAGTTTACTGGCGGTCAGGAAATGCCTTTTGCAACTTGCATCGCTATGTGGGAAGAGCTCGGTAAGGCAGATGTAGGCTGCGCTACTGGTTTCGGTTCAAACAACCTCGGTTCATTCCCTATTCTTTTAACAGGTACAGAAGAGCAGCAGAAAGAACATTTCGGAAACCTTCTCTCAGGTAAGTTCGGCGCTTTCGGTCTTACTGAAAAGGGCGCAGGCTCAGATGCAGGCGCTGTAGCTACAGAAGCTAAGAAGGTTGGTAATAAATATATACTCAACGGTGATAAGTGCTATATCACAACTTCAGGTAAGGCTATCGATACAGCTTCTACATTAGCTATCGCAGCTTCTACTGATAAGTCACTCGGAAGCAAGGGTCTCACAATGTTCCTCATCCCTGGTAACACACCGGGCTTAACTTATGTTAAGGAAGAAGATAAGATGGGTATCAGAGGTTCACAGACTTGCGAATTACACTTAGAAAACGTTGAACTTGACGAATCAAGAATCCTCGGCGGACCTGAAGGTATCACAAATGCTCAGGGTAAGCATGTTGGTGGTTTAGGTTTTGGTTTCAAGACAGCTATGATGACTCTCGATGCTGGACGTGCAGTAGTTGCAGCTCAGGCTAACGGTCTTGCTTTAGCAGTTATTGAACAGCTCATCGAATATGGTCAGACTCATATGGAAGGCGGCAAGCCACTCTCAGCAAATAAGGCATTTGCTTTCAAGGTTGCTGAATTAAAGGCTAACGTTGAATGCGGCAGACAGCTCGTATTCCACACTGCATTCATGAGAGATGCTGGTCTTAACCACGGTATGGAATCATGCATGTCTAAGCTTTACTGCACAGACAACGCTATCAACACTACAAGAGAAGCTATGAACCTTATGGGCGTTAATGGTCTTAAGAAGGGCTCAAGAATGGAAAAGTTATTCAGAGATGCCCGTATTCTTTCAATCTACGAAGGTACAAACCAGGTACAGAGATTAGTAATTACAAACTCTCTCTTCCCAAGAAAGAAGTAATCAACTGATTCTGTAAAGATCTAAACGGTTTAGTAAACAAAGATTAGAAGAATATCTTATAAGGAGGATTATTCAAAATGAGTGAAAAAAGTTTAATTCAGAAAGCCGCTGCGGATTTCGCTGCTGCTACATTAGCACCAGTATCTTTCGTTCCAGAAAAGACGGCTGAATATACAGAAGATGCAGTTAAGGAAATGGCTGCAAAGGGATTTTTAAAGGTTGCTGACTTAGAAGAAGCTGCTATCGTTGCTGAAGAATTCGGTAAGGCTAACGCTTCTATGGCAGAAGTTGCTGTTGTAGCTAACGTTACAGCAAGTACGCTCGCTGATTACGGTGCTGCTGCTGAAGGCATGACTGGTTATGCTGTTTATGAAGAAGGTACTTCATGCGGCGGAGTTACTGCTGAAAAGGCTGGCGAAGCTTACAAGATCACTGGTACAAAGATCGCTGCTGCTCTCGGCGGCGCTGCTGACCAGTATATCGTTATCGCAACTTTAGGCGAAGCACTTGCTGCATTTGTCGTAAAGGCTGCTGATGCTAAGGCTGAAAAGTTTGATAAGCTCGGTCTCAGATCTTATCCTACAGCTAACCTTACATTTGAAGCTGCTCCTGCAGTTCTTCTCTCAGAGGATGGCGCAAAGGTAAGAGCTGAACTCAACGCTAAGATCGACACATTAAACTGCTTCGTAGCTGCCGGTATTGCAGATACAGCTTGCGCTACTTCAGTTGAATATGCTAAGACAAGAGTACAGTTCGGCGCTCCTATCGCTAAGATCCCTGCAGTACAGTTCATGCTCGCTGACATCGCTGCTGCTAAGTACATACTTGAAGCAGTTGGTGAAAAGGCTCTCGCAGCTGTTATGTCAGGTAAGGACTACATCATTCCTTGCGCTTGCGCTAAGTATCAGGCTGCTAAGTCAGCTTTCGATGCTGGTACAAACTGTGTTCAGATCCACGGTGGTACAGGTTACTCAAGAGAGTATCCTATCGAAAGATACTACAGAGAAATGAAGACTTTATTCACAAACACTGATTATGTAGATTATCCTGAAAAGACTATCTCAGTTGATTTATTAAAGTAATCAGAAAAGCATAATATTAGTTGTAATTTACATCAGGTAGATCCTGGTTTAAATTAATAAATATCAGTGTATGTCGTGCGGGTGCACGAACTGCAAGCGTGCATCCGCATTTAACGAATACATTGAACACTTAACAAACCAATATCACAATTATTTAAGGAGGTGGCTTGTTTGAATATTTTAACTCCATTCGAGTATTTCTGTCCTGAAACTCTGGACGAAGCTCTTGAACTCTTAGCTACTAAGGAAAACGCTAAGGTTCTGGCTGGCGGTACTGACTTAGTTGTACAGCTTAAGGAAAAAATGATTCATCCAGCAAACGTAATCGATATCACTCGCATCCCTGAACTCAACGAGTTCAAGGTAGAAGACGGTAATGGTGCTGTATTTGGTGCCTGCACTACTGATGCTTTCTGCGAATTCTCTAAGGAATTACATGCAAAGTTCCCTGCATTTGCTTATGCAGCAGGCGAAATCGGTGGTCCACAGGTTAGAGAAATGGGTACTATTGGTGGTAACCTTTCTAACTCAGGTCCTTCAGCAGAAACTCCTGCTTCACTCATCTGCTATCGTGCAAGACTCATCCTTGCTAAGAAGGCAGACGGTAAAATCGTAGAAAGAGAAATCCCTGTAGAGGACTTCATCACTGGTAACAGAAAGAACTGCCTCGAACCAGGTGAAATTATTAAGACAGTAATCCTTCCTGAGCCTGATAAGAATACATACGTTAAGTATCACTACGTAGGTATGAGAAGCTCAATGGAAATTGATATAGCTAATATGTGCATCAGACTTGACA
>CAVGAH010000149.1:0-3389 GCA_963627215.1 bacterium
GACATCATACTTGATGAAGACGGTAATATAAAAGCGGAGAGGGGAATAATATTAAACGAACCGATAACAAGATTTTATAAAGATGGAAAATATACGGTCGAGCACTGGCAGACAGATGACACGACAGGAGGAACAGTAGAAGGCGGCGATCCATCCTACGACAGAGAAAGCAATCACGTGTTCCTTACTTTTTATATTGGAGGCATAGCTGATGCTCCATGGATACGATATATAAAGACTGTACCTTCAGATGTATATGAATATGATCCGGTCGGTCTTGAAATATCGTTTGACGATGCCCTGAAGCAGGCTCTTACGCTTGAGACAGTTATTTATTCGGGCGATGAAGGTGATGATATAATATATCAGAAAAAAATATCAGATATAACTCCTGTAAATGGCAAGTACGATGCTGTAATGCTTGATAATGTCATACCTGCTGCTGCCTGCGGCAGATATAAGGTCGCATGTGTCCTGACAAGCCCGTCGGGAATAGGATCTGACAGTATAACATTTACCGTTATGAGCCGCGGTAATATAGAAGGAACTGTATATCATACAGATAAATGGGATGAAAACAGAAAGGCTGCCGGACGTGAAAAGGATGTATTCTGGCCGGGTGAGCGCCTTATGCTCAAAGCTAACGTAGAGGGCTCGCCGACGAGCGTTACTGCATGGATAGAAGGAGATGAAGAGGAAATATATGAACTGTCGAGCGCGGAAGAAGGAATATACAGAGGGAGTATATGGAAAGAAGATATGATGTTCAGATGGGGCTCGGCGCCGCTCGATAAAAAAGTAATATTCCGCGCGGAATATAAAGGAGGTACTGTAAAAATGTCAGAATATAACATAACATTCGATAACAGCCGACTCTACTGGAATATACACAGAACACAGGGCGCCTGACGGCGCCCTGCAGAAAGCTTAATTATTATCTATCCGTCTATCGCCTATCCTATAACAGGAAATGGGTCGCAGCAGCCCGGAGGCGGAGGGCAGCATGGATTCGGGTTAAAAGGCGGAGGGCAGGCAGGCCTGCACCCTGAGTCGCAGTTATTACCGCTGTCGCTGTCAGCATCGACATCCTCGTCATCAGAACCGTTTATCTGATTAGGGAAGAGCTGCGGGAAGTTCGCGCATACCTGTGATGTATTAGGCGAAATCTCTACGAAGCCTGTAGAAAGTACGCAAAGCTCTACAGGAACGATTATCTTCTTTTCACAGTTTACGCAGAGCGCGATTATGAGGTTTGCAGATATTTCACCGTTTGCATTTACATTGAGATCCCTGCCGAAGCTGTTTGTCGCAAGGCGCGTTTCGCATCCGATATTGCACAGCTCTGTAAAGCGAGGAAGGAAAGCTGTATCAAATACAGAAGGCATGCACATCTCAAAGAAGCTCGTGAGCAGGAGCGGAGAAGCAGGTGTTGCGATATTTACGTTAGCAGTTACAGGGAAGCTGACCTCGCGACCGAAATTATCTATGAGTATAAGGTCGAGAGTGACTATTACATGGCCAGATATGCAGACCTTCTGAGTTCCGAATATCGGAGTTCCCTTATCTCTGCCGTCGCATGTAGATGTGTCTGTATAAAGCAGACGCTCAGACAATGTACCGTCAGGTCCTGTGACGCATACCTCGCCGTTTGAGTCGCAGACAAAGCTTGCGCCGGATATCGTAGTATTGGCAGTTATCTTCATGTTTGAAGGGTCGTTTATATTGGCAGGATTGAAGAATTTTCTGCATCTTATTTCTGAAATACCCGCTATACGGAAGCCTGAAGGGATAGAAGGCGTGAAGCGCTGCTCGGAGACAGTTTTAAGTCCCTGAAGGTTGAGAAGTACGGCATCATATATTTTCTGAACGTATATAGGCTCGGAAACCACTTTTGACATATCACCGTCAAAATTGCAGAGGTTTGCGGCGTTACAACAGTTATCTCTTGTGTCCGGTGAGACGCAGCCTGTATTGCAGCCGTTGCTGCAGCCTGCGCCTGCTGTCTGTGAATATGAGGGATGGCAGTTAGAAAAGCAGTTCATATTTTCCTCCTTTTATATAATACTGAAAGCTGTAGTTTCTTCATATTATTCTGAAATCCGCTTATTGTGACTGATGAAACGGAAATGGCAGTGATGAAATTTTGCATTTGGAGTCAAATATGTGAAATATATATTATGCATAAATATATATGATATTGAATTAATATGCATACAAATGAGTAATGATTGTAAGTTCAACTGATATATATCATTCTTATACGAATTAAAACTGATGATATAAATAAAAAAATTTTCTTAAATTATGTAGATATTTTTAATAAACGTGGTATAATCTTGAACTGTGAGAGAGATATTTGTATATGAAGCATTTCATATATGATATATGATCATGACTCATTATACTATTGTATTTTTAAGGAGGTTATTTAAAATGACTTGCACAATGGATGAAATCGTAGAAGCTTGCAAACAGAGAGGTTACAAGGCTAAGTATAAGATCGATTCAAAGAACAATTCTCAGTATGCTATCCTCGAAAAGAATGGTTTTAAGTTTGATCTTCGTTATGAGGACAAGGGCAGAGCAGGTGGCGTAAGAACTCACGTAGGAAGCCTTATGAAGGATTTCCCTGGTACAACTGATGAAGTTCTTGATTTCTTCGACGCAGCTATCGCTGATCGTAACTACGATGTTAAGATCGCTGATTATGTTGAACCAAGACTTGATGACGCTGAATAATATACTTATTTGAAATTTTACAGGCGCCTGCCGCGTATGATCGTGGGGGCGCTTTTTTTTCTGTTGTTTTGTGCGCCCGCGCACCTGTGCAACTCATGGACGCCGTGAGGCGTGGGTCAAAAATAATATTTATTATTGATATTATTGGGGTTGATTTTTTAATCCATATGATTATAATAAATGTTAGCACTCGTGAATGGTGAGTGCTAACATATTTGGTTGTACAGATAAATAATTAAATTATACAAAGAGGTGCATATTATGGCAAAGAAACAGTTTAAGGCAGAATCAAAAAAGCTGCTCGATATGATGATCAATTCGATCTACACAAATAAGGAAATATTCCTCAGAGAACTTATTTCAAACGCAAGCGATGCTATAGATAAACTTTATTATGAAGGTCCTGAGGGTATGACAAGAGATGATTTCTATATCGCTCTTGAAACAGACTATGAGGAGAGAACACTTTCGATCATCGATAACGGTATCGGTATGAGCAAGGAAGAACTCGAAAAGAACCTCGGTACTATCGCACGCAGCGGCTCGCTCGAGTTCAAGAAATCTCTCGAAGAAAATAAGGATGTAGATATCATAGGTCAGTTTGGTGTAGGCTTCTATTCTGCATTCATGGTAGCAGATAAAGTAACAGT
>CAVGAH010000150.1:0-3388 GCA_963627215.1 bacterium
CACCTCGCTGGCAGCATCACCATTCTGCTCCGACGCTGCGCTCATCTGCATGCCCTCCCGCTTTTGGGGCGTCTTTTTGAATCAATAAAAATTACAATAAAGTATACTTTTTCGTAATATCCACCGCAAGCCGCTGCATATGATTAAGCAACACAAATTAATACTTTTTCATATAGGATCCGGTGGATATTATGTTTGATATTTTAAGTATTTTAAAAGATTTTATTCAAAAATACCGCACAGCGGTGACTTCTGTTTTATTTTTAATTATCGTTTTCATCTTTCTCAATATATTTTTCCATCTTGATGACTGCTACCACGAACGTATGGCTGAGCAGCTTACCTGTGTTACGCAGTGCGGCGCTGAGCCTGACGGTACGTCATATATAAGCGCGGCTGCAGGACAAAATATAGTATTCCGCAGCGGTGACACTTCAGGCAATAAGCTTGCGATCACATGCAACGTTGACTGGGGTGAAGACGTGCTCCCGGAAATGCTAGATATCCTTGATGAATATAATGTGAAAATAACATTTTTTGTAACAGGAAAATGGACCGAAAAAAACGCCGACCTGCTGCGTGAGATGTATTCTCACGGACATGAGATACAGAGTCACGGCTACTCACATAAGCTCTGCTCCCAGGTAACGACCGAAGAAGTCGAATCTGAAATGGATAAAGCTTCAGATATCATATCGCGCATAATCGGCAAGAAACCTGATATATTTGCGCCACCTTCAGGTGATTTTGACGAAGATACCGTTAAGCTCTGTGAGAAAAAAGGCTATCTTATGAGCCTGTGGTCGGCAGATACGATCGACTGGCGTGAGGGCTCTACAGCCGACGTTATATACGACCGCATCACAAAGAAAGATCTGCACGGCGCTATTATCCTAATGCATCCCAAGCCTGAAACGATCAAAGCTCTTCCCCGCCTTCTCGATCACTTCCGGCAGCAGGAGCTTACTCCTGTCACGCTTTCTGAACTCATACGTTCACCCTCAAATGAAGATAATGACAGCACCCTGCAACCATCAGAAAATAAAACAAAACTGAATGAAACAAATATACCCGACATCATAGACTCCGAAAAAGCCGAGTAAAAAATATTTATCACACGCATATTGTTTTATCCTCGGAACTTTTATATAATAAATACATAATACGTCATACGTACTCTTTATTTACTTTGATATTAATGTAACTTTATAAAAGAGGTAGAACACATGGCTAAGATAATCTCAGCAGCTGAAGCTGCAAAACTGATCAATGATGGCGATTCTGTCGTATTTGCCGCAGACGGACTTGTCTGCTTTCCAAACGAGATAGTTAACGCTGTAGAGCAGCGATATCTTAACGAAAAGCATCCTGCAGGCATCACCAGCATAAGAGCTGCAGGCGTTGGCAACTGGGGCGGCGAAGGTGAAGCTCACTGGTGTCACGACGGAATGATAACACGTGCAATAAATTCTTATATGAGTGTCTGCCCTCCGCTCTGCAAAGCAGTCGAGGATAACAGGATCGAAGGCTACATGTTTCCTCTTGGCCCAATAATGCAGCTCTTTCATGAAATAGGCCGCGGCATGCCCGGTATGCTCTCAAAGATAGGCCTGGGTACATTTATGGACGCAAGAAACGGCGGCGGAAAGCTGAATCAGCTCACTGCAGAGCAGGGCGAGGATCTTGTAAAATATATCCCCGACCTTCAGGGCGAAGACTACCTGTGGTATACTCTGCCTAAGCTGAACGTAGCGCTGCTGAGAGCATCATCTGCAGACCCTCACGGAAATATAAGCATCGACAAGGAAGTCCAGGAAATAGAAGTCCTCTCGGTAGCTCAGGCTGTAAAATCGTCAGGCGGCATCGTAATATGCCAGGTGGACGAGCTCGTAGACCTGCATACCGTAAATCCCCATATGATAAAGGTCCCCGGTATCTATATAGACTATATAGTAGTCGCTGAGGATCACGATGCAATACCTCAGAACATGGCTCGTACCAAAGGCGCTACATACGAGCCTGCATTTACCGGCGAAGCTTTTAAGGAAATAAAAACAGAAGCTGCAGCAGTTCCTCTGAACGAACGTAAGGTCATCGCGCGCCGCGCAGCACTCGAGCTTGCTCCCGGCTACAACGTAAACATGGGACTCGGCATGCCTACTATCGTTCCAATGATACTCGCAGAGGCGGGCGTTGCTGACAAAATAACCATGATATCAGAAACAGGCGTTATCGGCGGCGTTCCCGGCACTGAAAAGCTCGACTTCGGCTGCCACTGGAACCCTGAAGCATTCTGCGACCATGGAGAGCACTTCTCTTATTTTGACGGCGGAAATCTTGACTGCGGTGTTTTTGGTCTGAGCGAGGTAGACATAGACGGCAACATGAATACAAGCTACCTGAACGGCAGGATCACCGGCGTAGGCGGATTTACAGATATATCTTCAAATGCAAAAAAAGTCCTTTTCATGGGTACTTTCACAGCTGTAGGACTGAAAACAGAAATAAGTAATGGAACTATAAAAATAGTAAATGAAGGGAAATACAAGAAATTTATAAAAAAATGCAATAAGGTATCATTCGTAGCGTCTGAATACCTGAAAACGCATGACAGCTTCCTTTATATCACAGAACGATGCGTCATACGCCGCACAAAAAACGGCATGATCCTCGAAGAAGTCGCTCCCGGAATCGACATTCAGACACAGATACTTGACCTCTGTGACGCTGAACTGACTATACCCAAAGGCGGTCCAAAGCTAATGGATGAACGCATCTTCCGTGAAGAGCCTCTTATACTCGAATGGTAATTCATATATAATACAACCTCCCGCTCGCCCGACGAGCCCAAAATAACTAACTGCATAACACAAAATGCGGCATGTCCTGTTTTTAATAAAAGGACATGCCGCATTCTTTATTCTTTATTAATTTAATACCGTATTACTGCAGAAAATTACTTGCTGATGCCCGGACGTTCAAGGTTGATCCTTCCCTGTCCATCGATCTCGTAAACAGTTACTTCTACTTCATCTCCGATGTTCATTACATCTTCGACCTTTTCAACACGGTGCTTTGCCATCTTAGAGATGTGCAGGAGACCTTCCTTGCCCGGGAGTACTTCGATAAATGCACCGAAATTCATTATACGCTTTACAGTTCCCTTGTAAGTCTTGCCTACCTCTACCTCAGCAGTCAGAAGCTCGATGTAGTCCTGAGCAGCCTTTGCTGATTCCATATCAGGAGCAGCAATAAATATCTGACCTTCATCGTCGATATCGATCTTAACGCCTGTTTCTGAAATGATCTTGTTGATAGTCTTTCCTCCAGGTCCGATAACTGTTCTTATCTTGTCAACATCGATCTGCATAGTTATGATGCGAGGAGC
>CAVGAH010000151.1:0-3276 GCA_963627215.1 bacterium
CCGTCAGGACTGAGAGTGTCTGAGCTCGTGCCTGTTATGAGCTTTGCGGCTACGCACCATTTCATGCCTGCTGCGGCGTAGTCTGCTACAGCGCCGGCATCTTTAAATGATGCGAGGTCAGCTGTTACGCTCGTGTCAGCTTTTGCATATGAAGCATAACGCATGAACATAGTAGCTATCTGCTGGCGCGTTATATTGCCGTTCGGGTTGAATGATGTAGCGCTCACTCCGTTTACGATGCCGTTCTGATTAGCCCAAAGTACCGCATTTGCGTATGACGCTGACGCCGAAACGTCTGTAAATGCGCTTGCCCCGTTCACTTGCGGGCTGCCCGCCATACGATAGAGCGCCGTTACGAGCATGTGTCTTGTCATAGGCTGTGACGGAGCAAAAATATTATTGTCCGATCCGCCCGAGGCCTTTCCGTAGCTGTCAAAAAGACCGTTTTCTGTAACGTAGTCCACGTATGCTTCATACCATGAGCCTGCAGCTACGTCGCTCCACTTGCCTGCGTGAGCAGGCGTATTTCCGTTGTTGTTATTGCTGCTGTTATTTGCAGCGTTTTCAGCCTGAGTTTTCAGTATCGGGAATCCGTTATTCATGCCGTATGTATCGGCAACGAACGCACTGCCGAGCTTTGACAGGAATGCAGCAGACTTCATGTCGGCCGCGCTCATCGCGCCGTCGTTGTTCGACTTGCCGCTGCTGTAGTAGCCGCCGCCGAGTGCCGAGCCTTCCAGATACCAACAGTTCTTAACGACAGTGCCGTAAGGCGCGCCGCCGTTGTTCGTGCCGATGGCAAGCGCGTATGACGCGTTCTTTGCGTTTATCGCGCCTATGTTATAACAGTTTTCTATAGCTATCTCATTGCTGCCTGCTATGCCGCCTGTCGGGCAGGCGTATGTCGTGCTTATATTTCCTGCATTGTAGCAGTTGCGGATGATGCCGCCGTTCCACGACGAGCCGACTATACCGCCTACGCCCTTTGCGTCGGTGTTCTCAACAGTCGCAAAGTTAGCGCAATTCTCTATGATGCCGCCGACTGCGCCGCTTGAAGTCATATCTGTTTTGCCTATTTTGCCGACCACGCCGCCTACGCTTCGGTTAGCGTAGACATACCCTGTCACAGTCACATTCTTTACTGTAGGGTTCAGCGGTCTGAGCGAAACAGCGTCGCTGTCGTGAACTCCGAGCCTGCCTATAAGCCCTACTGACTGCCCATCGCCGAAGTTGCCGTTTGAGCACCTGCGGCTGCAATAGATATTCGCTACAGTATGACCCTGACCGTCAAATGTGCCGCAGAACGACGAGCTGAGCTTTGTAGTCGAGTCGTTTTCCTTCATGAGATACTGACCACCTATCGGCATATAATTCGGACCGGACCACTTTCCTGTAGATGCGTTATAAACGCCGCCCATGTCGAGGTCTGCGTCGAGGTAGACAGTCTTGCCGTTGAAGTCGTCCGCGCCGTAATGATACTGGCTCGTAGCCTGATTGTTGCCATTCGGCCCGCTTTCGCTTTTCTCGCTCTTATTATCTACTATTACCGACTTATCGCCTATGACATTCGTTATATCGGAGTTATATATGCCGTTTACGATAGCAGCGAGCCCCGCTAACTGCGCCGGAGTAGATATATGCAGCTCCTTTGCAGACTTGCTGTACCATGACACGTCTATCGTTTTGCCGTCCCACGCAGCCTGCGAGCTGCCGCTTCCCGATGCCGCAAAAGCTGGCACCGCACCAAATGCTCCCGTTATCACCATCGCAGCACACAGCACAGCGCTTGTTAACTTTTTAAATTTATTTTTCATAATTATTTTCCCTGTAAAATAAAACAGCGCTCCGCTAGGTATGAAAAACCTGTTTTGCTCGGAACGCTGTTTTTGTCATACTATATCTTTAAATATCAGAACTTTATATTATGAACTACTTCACGCCAAGCAGCACCTGGATGTAGTTGCTCATTATAGTAGCTACCTGAGCACGTGTAGCTGTACCGCGAGGGTTCAGAGTTCCGTCAGCATTTCCGCTCATCACGCCTGCACCTGCAGCCCATTGCATCGCCTCTGTCGCCCATGAGTGTACAGATGCGCTGTCGATGAACTTGTCAAGACTTGCGTTGCCTGTTACGTCATAGCCCATAGCCTTTGTGAAGTTGTACATGATCACTGCCATCTGCTCACGAGTTACAGGGTCGTTTGGACCGAACTTACCGTCACCGTAGCCGCTTACGATCTTGTTTGCAGCAGCCCATGCAGTTCCCGTTGCATACCACTTATCAGCAGCAACATCTGAGAATTCCGCTTTTCCGGCAAAGTCCTCCGCATCAGCGAGACGATTGAGTACAGTAACGAACATGCCACGAGTCATCGACTTTTCAGGTGCAAATTCATTATCAGAAACGCCCTCAAACAGCTTATGTGAAACTGCAAAGCCTACGGCCTCTGCATACCATGCACTGTCCTTAACATCATTAAATGATTTTTCGTCAGCTATAACGCTTATCGTAGTTCCGGCAGATATATATGCAGTTACATATCCTTCCTTATCTACGAACGAATTTCTTATAACAGTCTGAACAGCATTACCATCAGCGCCCTTAGCACCAATGATTACAGCTACGAGGTTTGAATTATCAGTACCTGCCTCGTCAGCAAGAGCCTTCACTTTTGAATTATCAGCACCTGCCTTGTCAGCAAGAGCCTTCAATAATGAATCATCCACCTTATATTTGTACTTCAGTGCAGCCTTTCCGCCTGTAATCTCCTTACCACCTGCAGAAACGCCTACCTTCATGCTTCCGTCAGAGTTCTTTTCTATAACGAGCTTGACATCTGCACCTGTAGTTCCTGTTATAGTTGATATATCGCTGTTCTTTACAGATATATCACCGAGATCAGTCTTTAAGACCATACTCGCCTTAGTATCCTTCTGTATCGTCTTCACAGATTCCATAGGTACAGATACATCGACATTAGTTATACCCGACTTACCGCTTACAGCGTCTATAACTATCTCAGCGTTAGAGCTGCTTCCTACAGCCTTTATAGCCTTGTCAACATCATCCTTCTTTACAGAAGTTGAAGCATTTGAGCCGCTGACTGTAGTATCAGGCTTTACCACTTCCGATACGAGCGGTGTCTTATCATCATTGAGTGAAACACCGCCGCTTGTACCGCCGTCAGGGTAAGTCAGAGTGAATGTTTCAGATGAAGCGTCCCACTTCGCAGTAACAGTCTCGCCGTTCACATCGAGAGTATGGTCGCTGCCTGT
>CAVGAH010000152.1:0-3258 GCA_963627215.1 bacterium
GTCGGCTGTTACATATGAAAGCCTGCTCAGTATTGAGCATTCTGTTCGTATAACTGATAAGCTGAGTTTTATCGACATATATTTCAGAATTTAATATTCTCTGAAACGCGCTGTTATCCGGATTCAAAAATCTTCCCATATCATCATTCCTCCCTTTATGACAAGTATAACATATGTCCACAGGCTTCTGCTGTAATTTTCTGCAAGATAATCAGTAAAACATATTATTGATGTCACAAAATATCGTCCGAAAGTTGTTTATATAATAGAGTGGTAAGTTTGGTTATATTGGTATACATTAAAAATAGATTAAAATTATACATTAAATTCATATGAAATGTACATTAATACAGATAACTTTCGTAGAATATACGATTCTATGAAACTAAACCTGCCTGCCCAAAAAGTTTGACAGTCAGAGCAGAGCTGCATGTGCATGACCACATTGCAGACCACTCTCCTGACCATTCTTACAGCGCGCCGACCGCATCAGCCGTTTTACCAAACGTGACCTTATCTATAAATACACGCTTCATCTCAAGCATCTCCCGGGCCATATCAGAACACTTTATCTCACCAAGAGCAGGTATGAGATACTTATGGCATATATTGTAATATTTATTATACGTAGATTCCTTTACACCGCTGCTGCGTTTTATTTCAAGCCACTGTTCACACAGAAAATGGAATTTTGTATCAGAAATATCGTTCTTCCTTCGATCAGAAGAAATTTTTTCAGGTATTTCTCCATTTAAAATTTCCAAAATCGCCAAAATTCTTTTTTGTTTTACTTCATTGTATGTTTTTCCGTACACGGATTTATAAATAGCACGTCCATCCGCTGAACGCCCTGATATAAAGCGGGCTTCCCACCTTTTGTCGCTTCTCTGTCTGATGTTTTCACCTTTCCTCGCCATGTAAATTTTCTCCCTTCTTCTAATCAAATAAAATTATTTCTAATAATAAAATATTGTTAACAATAGCGTGACAAACTTACTTTACCACAATAACTACTACTAATTGTAATATAATCAGTTTTTTGCGTATCATTACCTTTTACCCATAGCGATTTTAAGAACGTCTGAAAATTAACTATTTACTTACGGTATAAAATGACCTATACTGTACTCGAAAAGCAAAATAGGACTTGTCTATATGTACAACTAACACATTGCAAAAAGGCTTTCATAGAATCGTATATTCTACGAAATAAGGACAGGCTTGCCGTAAAAATGATCAATACATAGTACAAGCGCTGTCGCTTATATTATAACTGCACAACTGTAACTTATATAAAGAAAAGTAGATTTATTTTACTTTTTTAAGCGCGCCGCGGCGCGCAGTCAAAATTATCATCAAAGTGAAACTTACCGGCGTAACTATCTGAGATGTTAATTATCGACTGTAAGAGCGGAATTCGTTAATGCCAAAAAATTCAACAAACTACCGCACCTTGAAAATTGAATATATCGGGTATCATCGCTACTGCCTGCAGTAAGGATGATTTCGGAAAGTATTATCGATGCTCAGACAGGAAAATTGGATAAAGAAGATTCGATAATAAAAATTTTTCGAGAAAATTCAGAGAATGAAAACTGCGGCAGTAATAAAAATGTAAAAGGCGAAAAACGATTTTGAAAAACGATTTTAAGGTCGTTAATAAAGTCGATATTAAAGCTGAGTATAAAAAGATGAGTCGGTAAATGTATCGTCATAATGTACAAAATAAAAAAAGCCGTATGCGAGCAGCTCTTCTAATAAAACTCGCAGACAGCTTATAAAAATTATTACATCAGACATTGAGCGCGCCCGGCGCGCCTGTCGGAGCGTAAAAATAATATCCGTTGAATAAACATTTTATATATTATACTCTGCAAACGGATATTTTATGTATTACATGATGTTTACAGTATACAGGATTCTCTTTTAGCTGAGTAGCGGACATCGAGCTACGATGTTCGCAGTGCAGAAGGAGAGGTCTTGCGCTGATTCTATATTTTATATTTACGCTTTAATATATATTTAGTTAGTGATTGGCATTTACTTATGTTAAAGACCGATCACTTTTTAATCCGTACAACCCATGAGCAGCATGGGAGAAAAGGAGGAAAATATGACCAGATCTAAATGGTCAAAAGTCGTTTCTTTAGCGGCAACGGGAGCAATGATATTAGCATCATTGTGCACACCGATGGTAGCATCAGCAGATTCTGATGACAGTGGTGCAACACAGATTACATCGCTCAGCCAGATTACAGATCTCGCAGGTAATTACAAGCTTACATCGTCTGTAACTATCAATGCGTCAAGCTGGACACCTATTTCATCATTCTCAGGTACGCTTGATGGCGGTGGAAACACTGTAACCTGGGAAGGCTCAAAAACATCAGCAGGTTCAAAGTACGCTATCTTTGCTGAGTCTTCAGGAACTATTAAGAATCTTAATGTAGCGGGTTCTTTAACGTTATCAGGCTCAAACAATGACTATGCATCTACTGTAGTAGCCTACAATACAGGAACGATTGAAAAGGTAACTAACAGTGCTGCGCTGACAACTAGTGGTATTTTTAACGTAGGCGGTATAGCTGGATTTAACGATAAAGGTACTATATCAAACTGCAAGAATATTGCTAAGATCGAAAATACTAATAAAACAAAGACAGGCGGTATAGTAGGAGAAAATGCCGGAGCTGTTGTGTCTTGCAGTAACGTAGGTGTTGTAACGAGCAGCTACGGCAGCAAAGACGGTATAGGAGGTATCGCAGGAAGAAACGGTAACAATAACGTTGCTACCGAATCAGGCGCTATCGTAAATTGCTATAACAGAGGAGAAGTAAGAGATTCTAACGGAAAGTGGGTAGGAGGCATAACAGGCTTCCAGAACAGCCTTTCTTACACTAAGAACTGCTACAGCACAGGCGCTATAAGCGCATATGGATACAGAAATGCCATAATCGGAAACAATGAGGGTACTGCAACAAATAATTATGCGACAGCAGCAGTACAGGCAAATAATACAGGAAGTGATTCTGAAAAGGGCGAGACTATAACAACTGCTGGTGCTCTGTTAACTTTACTTCAGGGATTCGATACAGCATCTGCAAATGTATGGGTAGCAGATACATATAACACAAATGATGGCTATCCTGTTATAAATGGTGCAAGCACATATAAGCCAAATGCGGTTGAAGACCTTACAAATACTTATGGTGTAGTTTACCTCAAGAGCACTGGCTCAGATGCTAAGACAAATAACGT
>CAVGAH010000153.1:0-3244 GCA_963627215.1 bacterium
ACGAAGAAGATGAAGCTGAAGATCACGAAGCTGCAGATGAAGTTATCTCAGAGAAAACTTCTGACAGCAATAAGGCGAAGTGGTATGTGGTTCACACATATTCCGGTTATGAAAACAAGGTAAAAGCCAATATCGAAAAGATCGTAGAAAACAGAGGCATGCAGGATCTTATTCAGTGTATCGCCATGCCGACTGAAGATGTAGTCGAGATAAAGAGCACTGGCGAGCGCAAGGTAAGATCGCGCAAGATGTTTCCGGGATATGTAATCGTCAAGATGATAGTTACAAGTGAATCCTGGTATCTGATCAGAAACACTCAGGGTGTTACAGGCTTTGTCGGAAACGGCACAGATCCAATACCTCTGACAGACGAAGAAGTTCGTCGAATGGGCGTTGAAACTGTTATTACAAAGCTTGATGCCGATGTAGGCGATCATGTAAAGGGCATGTTAAAGGTACGCATTTCAATGTTCGGAAGAGAAACGCCGGTTGAACTGGAATTCGGTCAGATAGAAAAAATGGTTTAAGCAATTTTTATTATATAGATTGCTATTTTGCCACAATTGAGGCACGCAAGGAGGTGACACAAGATGGCAAAGAAGGTAGAAGGTTTGATTAAACTGCAGATCCCTGCAGGCGGTGCGACTCCAGCTCCTCCAGTAGGTCCTGCACTCGGTCAGAAGGGCGTTAACATTATGGACTTCTGTAAGCAGTTCAATGCTAAGACAGCTGACCAGTCAGGTATGATCATTCCAGTAGTAATCACAGTTTACTCAGACAGATCATTCACATTCATTACGAAGACTCCACCTGCACCGGTACTGCTTAAGAAGGCAGCAGGTCTTGATTCTGCTTCACCAGCACCAAACAAGACTAAGGTAGCTACTCTTACAGAAGCTCAGGTTAGAGAAATCGCACAGACAAAGATGCCGGATCTCAATGCTGCAGACATCGATGCTGCTACTTCTATGATAAAGGGTACAGCAAGAAGCATGGGTATTGTAGTTGAAGGCTAGTAAGTGGGAGGCTTAGGCCGCTATTACCACAAGGAGGTTAACATGCCAAAGAGAGGCAAAAATTACAAGGCTGCTGTCGCAGGTTACGACAAGCAGACATTATTTGATGTCAAGGAAGCTTTCGAAGTATTAGATAAGTTTCCAAAGGCAAAGTTTGATGAGACTGTAGAAGCTCACATCAAGCTGGGTGTAGACTCAAGACACGCTGACCAGCAGGTTAGAGGCGCTATCGTCCTCCCTCACGGTACAGGTAAGACAAAGAAAGTTCTCGTATTTGCTAAGGGCGAAAAGGCAAAGGAAGCTGAAGCTGCCGGAGCTGATTACGTAGGCGCAGACGAACTCGCTAAGAAGATCCAGACTGAAAACTGGTTCGACTTCGACGTAGTTGTTGCAACTCCTGACATGATGGGCGTTGTAGGTCGTCTCGGTAAGGTACTCGGTCCTAAGGGACTCATGCCAAACCCTAAGTCAGGTACAGTAACTATGGATGTTACAAGAGCTCTTGCTGAGATCAAGGCTGGTAAAGTTGAATACAGACTTGACAAGACTAATATCATCCACACTCCGATCGGTAAGGCATCGTTCGGTCCTGAAAAACTCATGGATAACTTCAATGCTCTCATGGAAGCAGTTGTAAAGGCTAAGCCTGCTGCTGCCAAGGGTCAGTATCTGAGAAGTGTCACAATTTCTGCTACTATGAGCCCTGGTGTTAAGCTCAACCCAATGAAGCTTGGTTAATTAAAGGTTCAGCAGAGATAAATTAAAAGAGAATACAAGCCGTAGACAGCAGGTGCATTTGCTTAAAAGCCTGCCGAGGTCTTATTATAGAATTAAGAGCCTTTTCTGTCTGCGGGAAGGGCTTTTTGTATGACCTGGTCCATACTTTGGCCGGTCGTCAGAAAACTCTGACCGAATAGACACTTACGAAAAAGTGTCGGAAAGGAGAAAATATGTCAGTTGAAAGCATTCAGGCTAAATCAGCTATAGTTGAAGAAATCAAAGAAAAGCTGAGCAGAGCACAGTCTGCAGTTGTTATCGATTACATGGGTATCAACGTGGTAGAAGCAGACGCTATGAGAAAGCAGCTCCGCGAAGCTGGCGTTGATTATAAAGTTTATAAGAATACTCTCGTTAAGAGAGCTATCGAAGGTACTCAGTTCGAGGGATTAGCTGAAGTTCTTGAAGGACCAAGCGCATTCGCATTCGGTTACGAAGACGCTGCTGCTCCTGCAAGAGAACTCAACAGCGTTATCAAGAAGATCAACAAGATGGAATTCAAGGCAGGTGTTGTTGAAGGTCAGTTCTACGATAAGGACGGCATCACTTCTATCGCTCAGTTACCATCAAGAGACGAGCTCATCGCGAAGTTCCTCGGAAGCATCAAGTCTCCTGTATCAAGTCTCGCTTACACATTACAGGCTATTGCTGATCAGAAGGCTTCAGGCGTTGAACCTGCTCCAAAGGCAGAGGAAGCACCTGCAGAAGAAGCTGCTCCTGCTGAAGAAGCACCAGCAGCAGAATAATTTAAAACGATTTTTAATCGGAATGACTATTTTTTAATCATTCGAAGGATTTCGAATATTTCATCATTAAGGAGGATCATATAATGGATAAGGATCAGATCATTGAAGCTATAAAAGCAATGACAGTATTAGAACTTAACGAATTAGTTAAGGCTTGTGAAGAAGAATTTGGCGTATCTGCTGCTGCTCCTGTAGCTGTAGCTGGTGCTGCTGCTGGCGGTGAAGCTGCTGCTGAACAGACTGAGTTCACAGTAGTTCTTAAGGAAGCTGGCGCTGAAAAGATCAAGGTTATCAAGGCAGTTAGAGAAATCACTGGCCTCGGTCTTAAGGAAGCTAAGGAGCTCGTTGACGGCGCTCCTTCAAACATCAAGGAAAACGTTGAAAAGGCTGAAGCTGACAGCATCAAGGCTAAGCTCGAAGAAGTTGGCGCTGGTGTTGAATTAAAGTAATTTTCGATAATTCACTTTATGGTAAAGGGTGTTGCTCTGCAACACCCTTTACGTGTATATGGCATTAAAGAAATAAGTATAAAATAATAGATATTTTTCCTTTAATGCCATATATTTAAAAAAGTTTGTATCTTTTGTCATGGTTGCCGGGATCTTAAGCTCATAGGGCGGCGGGCCGCCGGTAATAATCTCTGAAGGTTTTTATTGACTTAATTTAGATTTTATGGTATCATAGTACACTGCTACGCCACTACAC
>CAVGAH010000154.1:0-3206 GCA_963627215.1 bacterium
TTGTTACGTCCTATTATTGATGCTACAATGTATTACCGTAAACACCTATAGAGTAACTATATATTCAATTGATATATTTTAATTGGCGTACATAGTTTCTCGATAACAGTACATTTGTTCGTTTTTATACATACTAAAGTATATACAGTATATATACTTTACGGATAAGGTCATTAGTTCAAGTATCAAAACATAAAGAAAGTATCAGACAAACAAGCAAAGGAGGAAATACCAATATGGAATACTGGAGAAAAGAATACGAAGAGAAGTTATGCACAGCCGAAGAAGCCATCAAGCTTATAAAAAACGGCGACCACCTTCTCGTAGGAGGAAATCGCGCCCGTCCGGAGCATATAATGAAAGTACTCGTAGACCACGCTTCAGATTACAGAAACGTTACTATAAAGCACGGGCTCAGCGCAGGGAATGAATTATATGTAGACGAAAAGTACAAGGATAACTTCCATTACGAATCTCTTTTCATACCTTCAGGCAAGCCTCGTAAGGCTATAAATGAAGGTCTGGCTACAAATATTCCTATAGGATACGCAGATATCGGTCCGAGCATCGTTGCTGACAGAATCCATGCTGACGTTTTCGCTTTTCAGGTATGTCCTCCTGACAGATACGGATTCTGCTCATGCGGTCTGAACGCGGATTTCCTTCCTGAGGCTATCCAGGCTGCAGACAAGATAATACTTCAGATAAACAACAACATGCCGCGCAGTTTCGGACCTGACTGCACCGTTCATATCAGCCAGGCTGATGCAATAGTAGAATACAATGAGCCTATTCCGTTTTCAAAGAAGCCTGACATTACTTCCGTAGAAAAGAAGATCGGCGAATACTGCGCAAGCCTTATAAATGACGGCTCTACTATACAGGTCGGCATAGGCGCTATACCTAACGCTGTCTGCAAGTCGCTCCTTAAAAAGAAAAACCTGCGCGTACATTCAGAAATGATCGAAGACGGCATAATGGAGCTCTGCAAGGCAGGCGCGATCACAAAGGAAAAGACATTCGACGAAAAAAGCCCTGTCGTGACCGCTTTTGTTCTCGGATCGCAGGAAATGTACGATTATGTAAACGACAATCCTATATTTTACGAAGCGCGCACTGCTTATGTAAACAATCCGTTCGTTATCGCCAAGTGCCATGACTTTATAAGTATAAACTCATGCGTGGAAATAGATATCAGCGGTCAGGTAGTCGCAGGCTCTGCAGGCCTGCGCAGGATAAGCGGCGCAGGCGGTCAGCTCGACTTCATAAAGGGAGCTAATTTCACATTTGACGGCAAAGGCAAATCAATACTTGCTATGACGTCTACTCACACGAAGAACGGCGTGGCTCATTCTCGCATAAAGCCTTTCCTTACAGAGGGTTCTTCGGTTACAGTTCCTGCTCAGGATACAGATTATTTTGTAACTGAGTACGGTATCGCGCATGTAAAGGGCCGCAATCGCAGAGATACTGCAAAGGAACTCATAAAGATAGCTCACCCTGATTTCAGACCTGAGCTGATAAACGAATACGAACGCCGCTTCAAAACAGCCTACAGCGAGCGTTAACGCCGCCTCCGGCAAAAGTTATGAAATAATAAAATCAATATGAAGGGATGACCTATGAGGTAAAATGAAAGACTGGAAAGAACTATACAACGAAAAGCTGTGCAGCGCCGATGACGCTGTAAAACTTATAAAAAGCGGAGATCACGTAGTTATCGGACACTACGCCGCAGAGCCTGCAGTGCTCGTAGACGCAATGGTAAGAAACGCAGATTCATATCATGACGTTTCCATACACCAGATGATAACTCTCGGTCCTGCAAAATACGCGCAGCCCGAATACAAAGATAATTTCTTTTTTGACGGCTGGTACGTCAGCGAATCAACGCGCGATGCAGTAGCCGGAGGCTACGGAGATGTAACTTTCAACAATTATTACCAGATAGGTGATTTTCTTATCAAGGGTATTTATAAAAACGACGTTACTATGATAATGGTCTCTCCTCCTAATGAAAAGGGCTTTGTTTCACTCGGAGTTTCAGTAGACTATACGCTTTCAGCGATTTACAGCGCCAAGACCGTCATAGCGCAGGTAAACAGCCGCATGCCGTTTACATACGGTGACACGCTTATAAACATAGATCAGTTCAACTGTATCGTAGAGGCCGATCAGGAGCTGTACGAAGCTTCCTCCCCTGCCCCGGACGATGTAATGACTGCGATCGCCGGATACTGCAACGAGCTTATACCTGACAGAGCGACCATATCTATGGCTGCAGGCTGCATGAATGACGTTATAATACGCGCGCTCGCCGACAAAGAAGACCTCGGAATATATTCTGATATACTCACAGACGGCATGATAGAGCTTTACGAAAAGGGCGTTATCACTAACAAATACTGCTCAACAGACCCAGGCGTCATGGTAGTTTCATGCGCTGCAGGCAGCAGAAAGCTCTATGATTTCGTAGACAACAATCCGGGAGTCACATTCCGCCGCGCTGAAACCGTGAATCATCCTTACAATCTGGCTCAGCAGTCGCAATTCTGCGGTATAAGCACAGCGCTTCAGGCAGATATCATAGGTCACGTTTCCTCGGGATGCATCGGCGAATACATAGTAGCAGGGCCCGGCGGTCAGGCCGGCCATATAAGAGGCGCAAACCTTTCAACAGACAAAAAAGGAAAAGCGATCATCGTAATGACATCAAGGATAAAAGACGCCGACGGCAACATAATATCAGCTATCGTTCCGATGACAGAGCTCGGCGCAGAAGTCAGCGTACCTTCCGAAGAAGCTCAGTTCATAGTGACCGAATACGGAATAGCCGATCTTCGCGCAAAAACATCAGAAGAGCGCGCCCGCGCGCTTATAAACATAGCCGCTCCTGAATTCAGAGATGAGCTTATAGAAAATTACGTGCTCAGATTCAAAAAAGAATTTTAGCAGTATCCATATTTAAAAACGAAAGAGGCATCGCACAGAGCGATGCCTTTCTCATTTGCATATATGCATTTAAAAGAATCAAATTCAAGGCTTGATTCCTTAAAAAATCAATTATAAAAAGTTGTGATATCCTCGACCGGCCTTCTGCCCGGGCTTTTAGGCTCTCCCTCAGGAACGCCTATAGGGAACATGCACGCAAGAAACCAGCCTGGTCTTGTTTCATATCCGATTTCCTCACGTACAAGTTCTTCTAT
>CAVGAH010000155.1:0-3187 GCA_963627215.1 bacterium
TAATTCCTTACTGGCTGTAAGGGATATTAACCATAAATATATTGTAGTAGAAAGGATATATAAAAATGGTCAACATAGGAAATGACTGGGATAAAATTCTTGACGGCGAGTTTGATAAGGATTATTATCGTATGCTGCGGGAATTTCTGAAAAAAGAATACGCAACACAGACCATTTATCCGTCAATGTATGATATATTTAATGCACTGAAGGCTACGGCATACGAAGATGTCAAAGTGGTAATACTTGGTCAGGATCCGTATCACGGCCCGGGACAGGCGCACGGCATGTGCTTTTCGGTGCAGAAAGGCATCATACCTCCGCCTTCACTGGTAAATATATTCAAAGAGCTTCATGATGATATCGGATGTACAGAGCCTCCGCA
This sequence comes from bacterium, assembly GCA_963627215.1. Taxonomy (GTDB): domain Bacteria; phylum Bacillota; class Clostridia; order Peptostreptococcales; family Anaerovoracaceae; genus CAKQOE01. The sequence goes on from CAVGAH010000155.1 coordinate 386, forward strand.
CGGCTGCCTGCAGAGCTGGGCAGATCAGGGAGTACTGCTACTGAACACAGTCCTGACTGTAAGAGCAGGACAGGCCAACTCACATAAAGGTATGGGATGGGAGATATTTACCGATAATGTTATACGGAAGCTCAATGAGCGCGAAAAGCCTATGGTATTCCTGCTGTGGGGTTCAAACGCTCAGACAAAGACTTCATATATAACGAATTCGGCGCATCTTATACTCAAAGCGCCGCATCCAAGCCCGCTTTCAGCGTACAGAGGATTTTTCGGGTGCCGTCATTTTTCAAAGGCAAACGAATTCCTCACAGCTAACGGAATGGAGTCGATAGACTGGCAGATAAAGTGAAAATGGAATTAATGTAATTAATGTGAATTTTTTAAAACGAAAATTCTTCAATTATATATGACACAAAAGAAGAGGAGTATAAAATGGCATTTGCATCAGAAGTCGGTATCGACCTCGGTACCGCAAACGTATTGATCTATATACAGGGTAAGGGCATAGTTCTTAATGAGCCATCAGTAGTTGCCCTGAATAAAGATACAGGCGAAGTTCTCGCAGTAGGCGAGGACGCAAGACTCATGCTCGGCAGAACACCGAGCAATATCATAGCAGTAAGACCGCTCAAGGATGGCGTTATCTCAGATTACGACACAACAGAACGAATGCTCAAGTTCTTTATAAGGAAAACATGCGGTTCAGGCAGATTCTTTAAGCCTAAGATCATGGTCTGCGTTCCAAGCGGCGTTACAGAAGTAGAAAAGAGAGCTGTAAGCGAAGCTGCAACTATGGCAGGCGCAAAGGAAGTATATCTTATGGAAGAACCTATCGCAGCAGCTATCGGCGCCGGACTCGACATAATGAGCCCTGACGGTGTTATGGTAATAGATATAGGCGGCGGCACAACAGACATCGCCGTTATATCGCTCGGCGGCATAGTGACGAGCGCTTCAGTAAAGATCGCCGGAGACAGATTCGATGACGCTATTATAAAATACATGAGAAAGGCTCACAAGCTCTTCATAGGTGAGAGAACAGCCGAGCAGCTCAAGTTCAACATAGGAACAGCATTCCCGCGCGAGGAGTCTGTAACGATGGAATGCAGAGGCCGCGACATGGTATCGGGTCTCCCTGTATCAGTAACAGTAACATCAGAAGAAATGTACGATGCTCTTGATGAACCGCTTACGACAATATGCGAGGCAGTTCACTCAGTTCTCGAAAAGACACCTCCTGAAATAGCTGCAGATATCAGCAGCTCAGGTATAATGCTCACAGGCGGCGGCGCTCTCCTGTGGGGTCTCGACAAGCGTATAGAGGACAAGACTAAGATAAAGGTAATGATAGCAGAGGATCCAAAGAGCTGTGTAGCAGTAGGTACAGGTCAGGCTCTCAAGCATATGGACGCTATATCATCAAACAGAATGACGAACAGACAGGATTTCTAAATAATAAATTAATAGATTCCTATACAGCGTGCGTCACCGCACAAAAAAATTAAAGAAAAACAGAAAAGGCTGCCGTATATGCCGCTCACGCCGCGGATAATGCGGCAGCCTTTTAAAAATCAGCATAAAATAAAAACAGCGAGGAGATATAATGTCAAAGATCGAGCTTATCGCCACAGCGACGTTCGGCCTTGAATCGGTCGTAAAACGCGAGATAGAAAAACTCGGATATAAAGTAACAAAAACAGAAGATGCAAAGATAACATATCTTTCTGACGAAAGAGGGATAGTCAGGTCTAACCTCTATCTGAGATGCGCCGACAGAGTACTTCTGAAAATGGCAGAATTTAAAGCCGAAACGTCAGAAGAGCTTTTCCAGCAGACAAAGGCGGCAGACTGGGAGCAGTGGATACCTGCAGACGGGAAGTTTACAGTAAACTGCACTACAGTAAAATCAAAGCTCAGAAGCGAGCCCGCATGCCAGAAAACGGTAAAAAAAGCTATCGTAGAAAAACTCGGAGAGCTTTACATGATGGAGCATTTTCCTGAAACAGGCGCAGAGTATACAGTGAAGGTAACGATACTCAAAGACCGTGTAACTCTTACGATAGACACGAGCGGCGCCGGACTTCATAAGAGAGGCTACAGAGTAAAAAATGTTGCGGCTCCTATGAAGGAAACTCTTGCTGCAGCACTCGTTCAGCTCAGCTTCTGGAAAAAAGGCAGACCTCTGCTCGACCCGTTCTGCGGCTCGGGTACGATAGCCATAGAAGCGGCGATGTACGAAAGAAATATCGCTCCGGGCATCGGCAGAGAGTTTGCAAGCCAGGGATGGAGCGCGATCCCTGAAGAAATATGGAAGGAAGAACGCAAAAAAGCATATGAAGCCATAGATTACGATGCTGATGTTCGTATACTTGCTTCTGATATAGACAAAAAAGCAGTAGCAGCAGCTCAGGAAAATGCTGAAGAGGCAGGCGTGGACGACTGTATAGAATTTTCAGTTCGCGATTTCAATAAACTGACCGTTCCGGAAAAATATTCAGTAATAATATGCAACCCGCCTTACGGCGAGCGTATAGGCGACAAGGATCAGATGAAGGTATCATACGCTCATATGAAAAAGCTGCTCGAAACAGATCCGACGCTTTCAGCATATATGATCACAGCAGACAAGGATATAGAAGAAGCAATAAAGCCGCGCGAGCCTGACAGAAGGAGGAAGCTGTACAACGGTCGTCTTGAAACGTGCTTCTATCAGTATTACGGTGAAAGACCGCCGAAAACAGAGCAGTAAAGTATACTTTATTGTAATTTTTATTGATTCAAAAAGACGCCCCAAAAGCGGGC
>CAVGAH010000156.1:0-1816 GCA_963627215.1 bacterium
TGATAGGTCACGGCACAAGAATAATCCTTCATATTAAGAATAACACTCCTGATGACAATTACGATGAATACCTGATGGACTACAAGCTCCGCTCTCTCGTAAAGAAATATTCTGATTACATCAGATACCCGATCCAGATGGAGGTTGAAAAGAGCCGTCCGAAGGAAGGCGGAGAGGACAATCAGTTCGAGACTTATAACGACATAGAAACTCTCAACAGCATGATCCCTATCTGGAAGAAGAGCAAGAGCGAGATCACAGAAGATCAGTATGCTATGTTCTACAAGGAAAAGTTCTATGCCCAGGAGGAGCCTCTCAGAGTTATACATTACAGTGTTGAGGGTACATCATCATTCACTGCGCTTCTCTTTATACCTAAGAGACCTCCGTTCAATTATTTCTCACCTGATTATGAAAAGGGTCTGCAGCTTTATTCAAGCGGCGTTCTTATCATGGATCACTGCGCAGACCTTGTTCCTGACTATTACGGCTTTGTAAGAGGTATCGTGGATTCTCAGGATCTCGACCTGAACATTTCAAGAGAGACGCTTCAGCAGAACAGACAGGTAAGGAATATAGCGAAGAATATAGAAAAGAAAATCAAGAACGAACTCATGTCTATGCTCAACACAGACAGAGAAGCTTATGAAAAGTTCTTCCAGGACTTCGGCCTTTCTATAAAGTTCGGACTTTACAACAGCTTCGGTCAGCTTAAGGATGAGCTTCAGGATCTCCTTCTGTTCTACTCATCATCAGAAAAGAAGCTCGTTACACTTTCTGAATATGCTTCAAGGATGAAGGAAGACCAGAAGTACGTTTACTATGCTACAGGTAAGGATATTTCACACATCGAAAAGCTCCCTCAGATAGAGATACTTCTCGATAAGGGCTATGAAGTATTATACATGACAGATGAAGTAGATGACTTCCTGATCAGAATGATAAGAGACTTCCAGGATAAGCCTTTCCGTTCAGCAGCAGGCGAGGATCTCGGTCTTGAAGAAACAGAAGAAGAAAAGCAGGAATTTGAAAAGAAGAAGGACGAAAGCAAGGATATGCTTTCAAAGATGAAGGATATGCTCGGCGGCCGCGTAAAGGAAGTCAGGATATCACAGCGTCTGAAGAGCAATCCTGTATGCCTTGCAGTAGACGGCGATGTTTCTATCGAAATGGAAAGAGTTATGAACTCTATGCCTATCCAGGAAAAGGTAGAATCGCAGAAGGTACTTGAAATAAATCCTGATCATTCAGTATTCACAGCACTTAAGTCAGCATTCGACGCAGGCGATGATGATAAGCTCAGAATATTTACATCACTTCTGTACGATCAGGCAGCACTCATCGGCGGACTTACCGTTGAAGATCCTGTTGCATTCTCAAATCATATTTGTGATTTAATGAAATAGTTCCTGATAATACGATAAATGAATAAATTCAGAAAAGCGAAACGGTTTAAAAGCTGTTTCGCTTTTTTTGTGCAGGCCTGGCCTGCGCACAGTATTGGATATTTATACCATAATGCATTAAGTGATAGCTAATGTTTACACAATGTGTTAAGATATGTTTACATATTGAGACGTAATACAAAAATATATTTAACAGAGCAATATTCATAGAGGTATCATAATGGACAGAAAAGAATCAGAGATAAAGTTTATACTATCTGTACTGGATCAGGCAGGAATAATGGCTTATACTGACGAATTCGGCAATTATAAATATGTAAACAAAAAATGGTGCGAGGCGACAGGTATATCAGAGGAAGAAGCAGTCGGAAATAATGTAGAATCTCTTATAGAAGGATCGGGAGCGATGC
>CAVGAH010000156.1:1826-3095 GCA_963627215.1 bacterium
TGCTCTGCGTACAGGACGCGTTATTTCCGGGGAAATGTTTATAAGAACTGTGTATAAAAAGGATGTTTCTGCGATAATGAAATATCAGCCTGTATTCAGCAGTAAAAATAATATCTCAGGCTGCTTTATATCATCTATATTCGACAATCTGGATGAAGCGCAGAATTTTTCGGCATCGCTCGATCAGATGCTTGAAGAATTTGATTATCTGAAAAACAATGAAAGACATCCTGGAGGCGCAAAATATACGACTGACAGCATAATAGGAGAAAGCAGAGCTATACAGGATCTTAAGGAACAGATATATATAGCGGGAGCGTCAAATGCGTCGTGCCTTATAGAAGGCGAGACGGGTACAGGTAAAGAACTGGTAGCGCATGCGATACATAATGCAAGCATGAGAAGCGCATTTCCGTTCGTAAGAGTAAACTGCTCCGCGATCCCTGAAAACCTTATGGAGTCTGAGTTCTTCGGCTACGAAGAAGGAAGCTTTACGGGAGGCTTGAAAGGCGGAAAGGCAGGAAAATTTGAAAAAGCACATCTTGGAAGCATGTTCCTTGATGAGGTAAACGCGATGAGCCTTTCGATGCAGCCGAAGCTGCTCAGAGCACTTCAGGAGAAGGAAATAGAAAGGATAGGCGGTACGGAAAGCATACCTGTAAATGTCCGTGTTATAGCAGCGTCGAATATGCCACTTGAGATGCTTGTAGAAGAAGGAAAGTTCAGGCGCGACTTATTTTACAGACTTAATATAATGACGATAAAGATACCGCCGCTGCGCGAGCGTAAGGAAGACATACTTCCGCTGGTAAGATCATTCATAGGCCGCTACAACGGCGAAACGCTCCGAAATGTAAGGGGGGTATCCGAAGAAGCTGTAGAATACCTTATGAATTACGACTGGCCCGGCAATGTCCGCGAGCTTCAGAACGTAATAGAGAGAACGATGGCATCAACTTGGAATGAATATCTTGAGCTGAAAGATTTTAAAAAATTTAATCCTGATTACAATGCATTCAGCCGCCTGAAAAAAAATACATACATAGACCGCATAGATGAAGATACATCCGGTGCAGAAAATACAACGAAGCCGGTGAAGAATGCCGGTGATGAGACGACTGTGATGTCGCTTAGCGAGCAAAAAGCAGACAGTGAAAAACGTGCTATTCAAAATGCTCTTGAGACATGCGGAGGCAATAAAGCGAAAACAGCAAGAATGTTGAATATTTCACGAACTTTATTGTACAAAAAGCTGGAAAAGTATAGCAT
>CAVGAH010000157.1:0-1020 GCA_963627215.1 bacterium
GACATCAGGTACTTATAAAAAAGGCAGTAAACACGGCTGAAGAAAGAGGCATAAAGAGCGCAGTGTTCACATTCTCGAATCATCCACGCAATGTTATGGCAGGCAGGAGCGTCGTCGGAAACATTATATACGAGGATGAAAAGATCGAGATACTTGAAAAAATGGGCGTTGATTACCTTTTTTCAATAGGCTTCGAAGAAATCATGAAGCTGAGTCCGCAGGATTTTGTGGATAAGGTGCTTATAGAGAAATTCATGATAGATACTGCTGTATGCGGATTTAATTTTACATACGGCTATAAGGCTGCCGGTACGGCTGATATGCTGCGTGATATGGCTTCGGGCCGATTTGACGTTTCTGTTGTCGCACCTGTAAAGGTCGGAGATCAGGTAGTAAGCAGCACGCTTATAAGAGAAAAGATAATGGACGGCGATGTAGAGTCTGTACCTGCGCTTCTCGGAAGGAATTTTACGATAAGAGGAACTGTAATACACGGAAATCAGATCGGCAGGACTATAGGATTTCCTACATGCAATATCGTTATCGACGAAAGCATGGTGGCATTGCCTAACGGTGTGTATATGACATATTGTTATGTTGACGGTATCAGACACTGCAGTATAACTAATGTCGGAAATAAACCGACTATAGGAGAATACGGTAAAAATATTGAAACGAATATCTTTGATTTTGAGGAGGATATTTATGACAAAAAAATAACTGTAGAATTCCTGAAAAAAATACGAAACGAACAGAAATTTGAAGATCTGGAAGCATTAAAAAAGCAGATACACGATGATTCTGTTTCAGTGAGAAAAGAACATGGGCTTTAATGTATCGCATTTGCTTGACATGAATTTGATATAACTGTATAATAGCAAATGGTGTGCGGATATACTGCACATAAATATATTGAGTAAGTTCCGTGACTGCGTTGTATGCAACTCCGGCATACTACCCGGTCTCAGGAGAATTCAGAAAAGGAGAAAACAAAATGATCGATCAGAAGAAAAAGGCAGA
>CAVGAH010000157.1:1030-3095 GCA_963627215.1 bacterium
ACATGAAGGAGATACTGGTTCACCGGAAGTACAGGTAGCTATCCTTACTTACAGAATCAATGACCTCAATGAGCACCTCAAGATCCACAAGAAGGATCACCACTCAAGAAGAGGCCTTCTCAAGATGGTAGGTCAGAGAAGAAACCTTCTTGCTTACCTCAAGGAAAAGGATCTCGAAAGATACAGAGCACTCATCGCGCGTCTCGGTTTAAGAAAATAATTCGGCTGAAAAGCGGGGCATTTTTTGTGTGCCCCGCTTTAAGTATATATTGAAAACGTTAGATCATAATTATTCCGTCAGATCAGGACTTGAGAATCCAGAGCATCAGTGCTTATGGGTGCAGGCGCTTTGAATTGTCAAGTCGGATCATGATGGGAATGAGCGGAAACTGCTGCGCCGCAGGCGAACGGAGTTACAGCATTTCTGCAGACATCAATCAAAACGGAGGAAATCAGACTGATGAGATTTGAAGATTACCACACATTCAGGACCGCTTTAGGCGGTAAGCTTCTCCAGGTAGAGATAGGCAAGGTAGCCGGAATGGCTAACGGGGCAGCAACTATCAGACTTGGTGACACGGTAGTAAACGTAACAGCTACAGCTTCAGCTGAACCAAGAGAAGATATCGACTTCTTCCCGCTGAGCTGCGACTATGAAGAAAGAATGTACGCTGCGGGCAAGATCCCTGGCGGATTTATCAAGAGAGAGGGCAGACCTTCAGAAAAGGCTATCCTTTCTTCAAGACTTATGGACAGACCTATCAGACCACTGTTCCCTAAGGGATATTACAACGATGTAGTAGTTGTTGCTACAGTAATGTGCGTTGATAACGACTGCCCTTCAGACATAGCTGCTATGATCGGTTCATCTGTAGCTCTTGCTATTTCAGATATTCCGTGGGACGGTCCTACAGGCTCAGTAAGGATCGGCAGAGTTGACGGTGAATTCGTAGTAAACCCTTCACTTGAGCAGAGAGCTGTAAGTGACATGAACCTGACTGTATCAGGTACTATGGATGCTATCATGATGGTAGAAGCAGGCGCTAATGAAGTTCCTGAAAAAGACATACTCGATGGTATCATGTTTGCGCATGAAGAGATAAAGAAGCTCGTTACATTTATAAATCAGATCGTTGCTGAAGTAGGTAAGGAAAAGAAGCCTATGCCTGAGCATCATATTCCGGAAGATCTGGAAAAGGCAATGAGAGATTTTGAAACTGCTGACATGAGAGCTGCTATACAGATCCATGACAAGACAGAACGTCAGAATGCAATGGACAAGCTCGAGGCAGATACAAAGGCAAAGTTCATCGAGGAATATCCTGAAAACGGTAAGGATATCGACGATGTATTATACAAGATCCGTAAGGAACAGATGAGAGACCTCATCCTTCACGAGGGTGTTCGTCCTGACGGAAGAAAGACTACAGAGATCAGACCTATTTGGTGTGAAACAGGATTCCTTCCTAGAACTCACGGTTCAGGTCTGTTCACAAGAGGTCAGACTCAGGTACTTACAGTAGCTACACTCGGTGCTGTAGGAGAGAGCCAGGTACTTGACGGCATTTCAGAGGAAACAGAAAAGAGATATATACATCACTATAACTTCCCGCCTTACAGCGTAGGCGAGGCAAGAACATCAAGAAGCCCTGGCAGAAGAGAGATCGGACACGGCGCACTTGCAGAAAGAGCTCTGCTCCCTGTAATTCCGCCTGTAGAAGAGTTCCCTTATGCTATAAGGCTTGTATCAGAAGTCCTTTCATCAAATGGAAGTACATCACAGGCTTCAGTTTGCGGAAGCACACTTTCTCTGATGGACGCAGGTGTTCCTATCAAGGCTCCTGTAGCAGGTATAGCTATGGGTCTTATCAAGGAAGACGATGATATCGCTATCCTGAGCGATATCCAGGGCATGGAAGACTTCCTCGGCGATATGGACTTTAAGGTAGCAGGCACTCGCAAGGGTGTAACTGCCATTCAGATGGATATAAAGATCCACGGTCTTTCAAGAGAAATACTCGAAAGAGCTCTCAAGCAGGCTCATGAAGGCAGAGAATTCATACTC
>CAVGAH010000158.1:0-3087 GCA_963627215.1 bacterium
TGTAAATTAATGGATAAAATAAAGCTATAGAGATGATTTTGAAAGCGTGAACTCTCAGATGGTAAAGAGTATATCTGTTTACATTTATGGATTATTTTTACTGCCAAAAATATATTTAATTTTCACAACATTCTTACATTGATCTGAGGGAAAATGATGAACTGCCGTAGCTTGAATCTTTATTTATAAATATGATATAATACGACTAATATTGAATATAAATAAAAATTAGTCGTATCCATAAGGAGGCAAGTATGGAATATATTACAAGAAGTATTGAAAATATTATAGAGCATTCTGCTGAAACATTTAAGGCTGTACTTGTTACAGGTGCAAGGCAGACGGGCAAATCTACACTTTTAAGCAAGCTATATCCCTCTGTAAAGATGATAACTTTCGATGATCCCTTTATGGAAGATCAGGCTAAGAATAATCCTGAAATGTTTATGATGCTGAATGAGCCTCCAATTTTTCTTGACGAGATACAGTATGTTCCATCATTATTCCGATATATAAAAATGACATGCGACAGGAGTGATGAAAAGGGACAGTTTTTTCTTTCAGGTTCACAGCCATTCAAGCTTATGGATATGGTATCAGATTCTATGGCAGGAAGGATCGCTGTGATAGAACTGGCGCCGCTGTCGCTTAGAGAGATCATGGGAAGTAATTTCACTGAGCCGTTTCTTCCTACGATGGAGTATGTTAAAAAGAGAAATGCCAATGCAAAGAATCCGGGTAATATATGGAATATAATACATCGCGGCGGATATCCCGGTCTGCAGGACAGCAGTATTGACTGGTCCATGTATTTTGCCAGCTATATAAAAACATACCTTGAACGTGATGTACGTGAATTGGCGGCGGTGCAGGACCTTGACGCATTCCGAAAATTTATGATCGCGTGCGCCGCGCGCACAGGTCAGATGTTAAACTATTCAAACATTGCAGATGAGGTCGGTAAAGATTCTGTTACGATAAAAAAATGGGTATCCGTTCTGGAAGCTTCAGGCATAGTCTATATATTGGAACCATTCTCAGCAAGTGTTCTAAAAAGAGCGCTAAAGACTCCGAAGCTTTATTTCCGTGATACAGGTCTTGCAGCTTATCTTACCCGCTGGCTGTCGCCTGAAACACTGGCTAACGGCGCGATGAGCGGCGCATTTTTTGAAACATTCGTTATTTCGGAAATATTAAAAAGTTATTCAAACAGCGGCCTTGATTACAGATATTTTGTTTCATACTATCGAGGCAAGGATAAACGCAAAATAAAGAAAGACGGAAGCGAGGTACTTCAAGAGGCTGAGATCGACTTTATCATAGAAAAAGACGGAGTTCTTTATCCAATTGAAATAAAGCAGGCATCTAATGTCAGTGCAGATATGACATCGGCATTTCAGGTACTTGATAAAATACCTGAGAAAAAACGCGGAAGCTGTGCAGTGATATGTATGTGCCCGGCGCCGGGCGCGCTGCGTGATAATATTCTTCAGATACCGTATTGGTTTATATGATTTATTATCGTTTCTTTAGAAATTTTTAGACAAAAAGCTTTTGAAAAGTCATCTAAAATCAATCTTCTGAAATGTAAAACATCCCTCAGCTGATTTAAACTGAGGGATGTTTGTATATATGGATCGTGATCTCATGCAGATAGCAAGGACATGATCTCAAAAAATTATTAACAACATCTGCTGCAAGGTGAATATCCGCTGGCTTTGGCGTCGCTCAGACTTATAGGGATCTGGCTCTGACGCAGATACTGGCATCCTGCGTGATGATATTTTGAGCCTGTCCTTGTGATATAGACAGTCTGAGATGATTCTGAGGAACGGTGGCTTACGCTCGTTCCTGATGACGCGCTTGAAGATGAGGAGCTGCCTGAACTGCTCGCAGGCTTTGGCTGCGGTTTTGCATTAACTGTAACTTCTGCGCTGTCTGTAACGGTATTTCCATTGCCGTCATGCGTAGTATATGTAACTGTGTACGTTCCCGGCGTATTGTAATCAACGTTGCTGTCATCTACTTCTACAGCGCACGCGCCGCTTATTTCATCATTTGCGCTTACATATGAGCTATAATTTGGCGCTCCGCCGCCTTCAGTAACAGAGAATGAAGCCTTGCTCTTGCTTATCACAGGAGCTGTTTTATCCATTATATTTACCTGTGCGATTCCCTGTGACGTATTACCGTACTTGTCTGAAGCAGTTATATTTACATTGTATGTTCCCGGAACGTTGAAGCTGACGTTTCCGTCATCGATTATTTTATATGAATCAGCGCCCAGCTTACTGTCGGCAGGCATTACAGAATCTATTTTATATGTCACATCAGACATATCTTCCGCATATGCGTATATGCCGTCAACAGACGACTTGCTGCTTAAAAGAGGGAGCACCGTGCCGTAAGCCGCGGTAGATACCATATCATCTGAAAATACAGGTGCTTTTGTGTCGCTTACATTTACAGAAAATATCTTTTCTGCACTGTTATTTTTGGCATCTGTAGCTTTAGCGTGCAGTTCAAAGCTTCCTGTATCCTTAAATATAAGGTCATCACCGTATGTTTCTACTCCGGAAGGCAGATCTGTAATGATGACGTCAGGTGAAGAGTCCTTATCGTCTGAAACACTGATAAGCTCTGATATCCTGACCGGCTCGCCCAGCTCTACATTCTGCTTCAGAACATCTATCACAGGCGCTGTAGTGTCACTGCCTGATATGCTCCCAAGGCCTGCTATAACGCAGACTGCAGCTAATGTTCCGATAATTGCTTTTTTGATCTTAGGTGAAAATATTTTCCTTTTCTCGTTATCTTCCATATAAACTTCTCTTGTACATCAATAGTAACTTGTAAACAATTCCATTATAGCATATTTTCAGAGATTTCCATATTCCGTATAAGTATTTCCAGTAAAAATCCTACATATATTTTTTACTTTTCATATCATATAATAAAAATCAGTCGAATATGTAAGGGGCTTGCTACGCAATAAATTAAAAATATTTTTTGATTGATTTAAGATTTTGCTCAGAAACTGAAATTGTATTTATGTAATTTTACAAAAAATCTTAAATGATTTTAGAT
>CAVGAH010000159.1:0-3069 GCA_963627215.1 bacterium
TATCTGACACAGCGCAATATGATTTAGCTTACACAATAGAAAATCCTAATTTTGCTATTCAAAATTCGACATGGAAACTGATAGTTAGCGGGAAATATATAAGCTCAACAAATGTCGGAAGTGTTGATGACATTACGGTATCAGCGACACAGTTATATTAAAAGATTTCTATGATCACATTAGATATAAACGGAGGTACAAAATGGAAAAGAAAATGAATATTAACAAGGAAAACAGATTCATTAAGGAAGCAGCACTTATCAGAGAGATTGCAGTAAAAGAAAACGTAGACGTAGGCGTAGCCCTCGACATGTACTGTGCACAGCACGGCATAAAGTACGCGCCATACAGCGCAGATCAGCGCGAATTTTTAGAAGCCTGCCGCGAGTACACACTTGACGCAATAGTAAAGGAAATGTAGCAGCACATTACATATGAGTGAAATAATAATAGCGGTTCTCAGCGGCTCCGCATTATCAGCGTTGATAACTCAGACGGGCAGCTACATAGCGGAGCGCCGCAGGCGCAAGGATTCAAAAGAGGATACAGAAGACGCTAAAGACGCAGCCGTAAGACAGGGCATGAAGCTCCTGCTTGCGGACAAGCTTCAGTATCTCGGTCTGAAATTCATAGACAAAGGCGAGATCACATTCACAAATCGCAAGATGCTCAACGAGATGCATTCGACATATCATAACGGGCTCGGCGGTAACGGCGATTTCGACGGCTTGATGAAAGAAGTAAACGACCTGCCTCTGAAAGGCTGAAAGACGAGATGAAACTATGATAAAAATATAGTAAAATAAAAATATGGTGCTGCTCAGCACGGTAGGCGGTCAGCCCTCTAAGAGGGGGTGATGAATATGACGATAGCAGAGATAATAGCCTTCACAGCTATGATTGCAAATATTGTTTACATTACATATTCAATCACAAAAAAGAAATAAACCGCCAGCCCTGAGAAAACTTGCGGTTTATTCGTTGAGTAAATAATCAAAGGCTAACCGTTTATCGAGCAGCGCCTTTTTATATCTATATTTAAATTACCACGTCTCAAGAACTTATTCAAGCAAAATCCCATAAATAATAATACAGGAATATTTCAAAAGCAGCAGCCGTCACCGGCTGGGCAGGGCGGCAGAGCCGCCGGAACGTTCCTGACAAATTAATACAGTAGATGTACATATATCAATGTACGAAAGATGAAAGGAAGTGCTTCAAATGAAGATAAACTGGAAGCTCAGACTGCAGAACCAAACGACTCTGCTCGCGCTGATCGGCGCGGTAGTCGCGCTCGTCTATCAGGTCCTCGGAATATTTGAGATAGTGCCGGCAGTAAGCGAAGATTCTGTAATATCCACCGCAGCAGTGATAATAAACCTGCTCGTCGCGCTCGGCGTAGTAGTAGACCCGACAACAAGCGGCGTATCAGACAGCACAAGAGCATTATGCTACGAATGCCCGAAAGAAGATGATTAAATGGCACTGCTAACAATAAAGGAAAGGCAGACATACCTGAAAGCTCTGAAACTATACGACGGAGCTATAGACGGACTCGAAGGCAGGATGACAAGCAGAGCATACTCGGATCTGCAGGCAAAGTATTTTATAAAGCCTGATGACGTAGACGGAAAATACGGAAAAAACACGGATATACTGCTCAGGAGCGCTTACAACTGCCGCAACTCAAAGTACTTCAAACTGCTTGAGTTCCGCTGCAAGTGCGGCGGAAAGTACTGCACGGGATTCCCGGCCGAAGTGGACGCAGACCTCGTAAACGGACTGAATAAACTGCGCTCATCCGCCGGAGGTGCGCTGACAATAACAAGCGGCCTCAGATGCAAGACCTGGAACACAAAACAGGGCGGCGCGAGCGGATCGCGTCACATGCAGGGAAAAGCCGCCGACATAACAGGTACGCCGACATCGACGGCAGCAAAGCGCAAGTCAATAAAAGCAACCTGGATGCAGCAGCGCAATGCGCGTTATACATATTGCCAGGAAGATAGCAGCAAGTATAGAATGGGCTCATCAGTCCATGTAGACGTAAAATAGCATAATATCTGACAGAAACAAAGAAACCCTCCCGATACGCATACCGGGAGGGCGCTTTTTAATGTGCTCGTTTCTCTAAATAATCATCGATGTAAGCGTTTATAAGCCCATATATAGAGTTGCCGTCTTCTTTGACAGCAGCCTTGAAAGCCTCGTACTTTTCAGAATCGACCCATACAGAAAGCTTTTTTCGCTTATCATTAAGATATTTTTTCTGAGCAGCGTATTTGTCCTCGTTCAATGTAAAAACCCCCTGTAAATGATAACGCATAAGCCGCCTGCCGTGCAGGCACACAGTATGACGTAAAACGCCAGCTTTAATAATAAAAGATATTTTTTCATTATTGAAATCATGATGGAAATATAATAAGATAGAAAAGGAGAGGGAGGGGAATTCCCTCTCCGGGTGATTATCGGATGCTATCCAGCAGCACATGTATTATTGCTACCGTAGTTCCGATTTCGAGTAGGAGCTGATTAAATGTCTTAACGACTTTGATCAGCTTTTTAATTTTCTTTTTATAAGAAAGATTGTTTTTATGTTCGCTGTTCTGTAAGCAATTTTTTATGTAAATTTTATGAAAATAAACTGCCTATTTTACACTTTTTAAGTGAAAATAACAATGTTTTTCTGATAATTCTTAAGAAAAAAGTTATTGTCTTTTACTTTGACGGGTATTATTATAATAGAATATTCGTTAAATTCTACGAGAGAAGAACAGGAGGTGGACTATATGTATAAAGCGTTAGATATTGCAAAATACGTTGTAAATAAGTGCACAGTAGAAGAACATCCTGTCTCTAATTTACAGCTGCAGAAAATTCTATACTACATTCAGAAAACGTTTTTAGACAGTGATATGATTGCGTTTGAAGATGAAATTGAAGCATGGCAGTTTGGACCGGTCGTACCTGATGTGTATTATAAATATTGTGGATTTGGTTCAATGAGTATTCGCATGAAGTATAATGTCAATATAGAAAGAAGATATGCTAATATAATAGATCCTATAG
>CAVGAH010000160.1:0-3013 GCA_963627215.1 bacterium
GGTATAAGCTCTATAGCTGACCTCGGAAACGGCGCAAAGCTCGTTTTAGGCGATGCTGACGCAACTCCTATAGGAAAGATAGCAGACGCCGTACTTAATGATGCAGGTATAGTGGACAAGGCAGACATAGTAGCAAGAACATCTACTGCCCCTGAAATGATCACTGCTCTTAATTCAGGTGAAGCTGACGCTGCCATAGTATGGAAGGAAAACGCTGAGGGCAAGGATGGCGTTGAGGTACTTGAGATCGCTGATATGGACAACTACATAAAGATCATTCCTGCTGCAAGCCTCTCATGCTCTGAAAATGCTGACGCACTCGCAGAATTCCTCAAGTTCCTTGACAGCGATACTGCACATGATATCTGGACAAGCTATGGATATGTTGTAGTTCAGTAGATCACAGTAACTGATCATATAAATATACAAATATATAACAGATGATATGGTAAATAAGAAGCATACAAAAAGACGTATATCTGTTTTCTATGTATTTTCGGCGGCCGCAGCAACTGCTGTGACCGCCTTTGTTCTTACAGCGATGGGCTTTATAGTCATTAAGGGAGTACCATACCTGCCTGAAGCTGTCAAAAGCGACGAAGTAAGATTTGCTGTATGTTTAAGTCTGAAAACAGCCATTATATCGACTGCAATATGCCTTGCACTTGGTATTCCTGCAGCATATGCGCTTACACGTAAACGATTTAAACTGTCAAAATTATGTAATATGATAATAGAGCTTCCGTTGTCCGTTCCAAATATCATGCTCGGTCTGAGCCTTCTGCTAATGTTTTCATCAATACCGGGCAAAGCGCTGAGTTCACATGGGTTTAAAGTCATATTCAATGTAAACGGAATAATAATTGCACATATACTGGTAAATCTGCCGTTTATTATAAGAATGATGCGTACTGCTTTCATGAATATAGACCCTCGATATGAGATAATAGCAGGCAGTCTCGGAGCAGGAAATCTGAGTACTTTTATGAGAATAACGCTTCCGTTAACAAAAAATTCCATCATAGGGGCCGGTGTACTTGCGTGGTCAAGAGCACTTGGCGAGTTTGGGGCTACATTGATGCTCGTTGGAGCTACAAGGATGAAAACGGAAACTTTGCCAACAAGTATATATTTAAACATGGCTACAGGTGATACAGGTCCTGCAATGGCATGTGCCATGATACTGCTTTTCATATCGGCTGTATCACTTTTCATTACAAACAGACTTAATAAAAAGCCGGGAGAATACAATGAAGATATGCGCAGATGATTATTCAGTATCGCTCGGAGGATTTTCTCTGAAGAACATAACTCTTGAAATACAGGAAAAGGAAATATACGCGATACTTGGAAAG
Source organism: bacterium (assembly GCA_963627215.1). GTDB lineage: Bacteria > Bacillota > Clostridia > Peptostreptococcales > Anaerovoracaceae > CAKQOE01. Next base: position 1,356 of record CAVGAH010000160.1, read on the forward strand.
ACCGGGTCGGGAAAATCTGTGCTGCTTGAATCGCTTGCAGGATTTTATGAGCCTGCGTCGGGATCGATATCATATGATGATACAAATGTGCGCGACATCCCTCTCGAGGATCGCAATATCGGCTTCGTGTATCAGGACTACGGACTTTTTCCTCACATGAACGTGCGTGATAATATAGAGTTCGGCCTGAAAATGAAAAAGGTCAGACCTGATGAACGCCACAGACGTTCTGACGAACTTATGGAGGAACTGAATATAGCACATCTTGCCAAAAGAATGCCCGGAAATCTCAGCGGCGGTGAACAGCAGCGCACAGCTCTTGCAAGAGCTCTTATAACAAGACCTCAGATACTTTTTATGGATGAGCCTTTTTCAGCGCTCGATCCAAACACTAAGCTGCGTATGTATGACCTTATAAAAAAACTTCATTCTGAATTTGAATGCACTATAATATTTGTTACTCACGATTTCAACGAAGCAGAGGTAATGGCTGACAGAGTCGGAATCGTTATTGACGGACAGCTTCGTGCCGTATGTACGGCTGATAAGCTGAGAAGCTTTAATGATGACCCGGATGTAGCTGAATTTCTCAACAGTTCCGGTGGGCGCGCCGGGCGCGCGTAGCTCATTTCACAGAAAATAATTTAACAAATATATTTATTTTATTACAGAAAGGCAGAAAATGTATACATTACAGCTTGACTACAGGAAGCTCATTCAGGAGGATACTCCGTATTTTGACCTTACGGCGCATCTGCTCGGACTCGATGAGCAGCCTGTAAAGATAACATATTTTACAAGAGAAAAGTGCGTTGTATCAGGCACAGAAGAGGTTCGTGAGATATTCAGGACTCTGAATATAACGACAGATGAATTTGTTCCTTCCGGCACTGTATGCGAGCCCGGTACGACTCTCATATCGGGAACCGGAAGAGCAGTAGATGTCCATATGGCATGGAAGCCGGGGCAGAATATGATCGACCAGGCTTCAGGCATCGCTACAAAGGCAAGGCGTATGACAGACGCAGTACGCGCGATAAATAAAAATATAACTATATTGACTACAAGGAAGGTATTTCCGGGAACGAAGGCAATCGCAGCGAAAGCCGCCGTCGCCGGCGGAGCGGTTCCTCACAGGCTCGGTACTTCTGAATCTATACTTGTATTCCCTCAGCAGATACGCCTTATGGGCGGCATGGATGAGTTTCTTAAAAGGCTGCCCGCTCTCAAGGCTGAATGCTGCGAGAAAAAGCTTATCATAGAAACAGACAACGAAGAAGAGGCTGCCATGCTCCTGCGTGCAGGCGCTGACGGAATACAATTCGAAAAGATAAAGCCTGATGTGCTGACCGGTATTTGCGAACGCATATCTGCAAAATTTCCTGATGCCGTGCTGCTGGCTGCAGGTGGTATAAACGAAAACAACTGTACTGCATACGCCGCAACAGGTGTAAATGCGTTAGTTACATCAAACGTATATACAGCAAAGCCTGTAGATATCAGCGCAAGACTTGAAAACGCATGATCGTCTACACAACAGCTGATATTACGTTAAATATGCTAAATACAATATTTTAAATATTTATCAAATAAAACCAGTATTACTTACCGGTTTTATTTGTGTGCCGAATGATTTTGATATATAATTAAACGGTGTG
>CAVGAH010000161.1:0-2912 GCA_963627215.1 bacterium
TTTAATATAAAGACCTGTTATAGCATATCCTGCTCCGTCAAATGTTCCTGAAAACGGCTTATCTGCGCTTTCACCTATCACCGATGACCAGTTGTAAGTACCGGTGCCGTCAGAAAGAGGCATCATCTCATCATAAGTGCCGTCCTCAGAGTTTGCGAGCATCGATAAATTTATATCATTATCGAGTATCAGTGTCTTGCCTTCAAAGCTTACAGGCTCTGTAACTCCTGTAGCCTCGTCGCCTCTGACAAGCTTGGCTAAAGCCAGCAGCTGCGCAGGGTCTGTTATATGGTATTCCTTAGCTTCAAAATCATCGAAATACCATGCATAGTCAGTATTCCTTTCCTTCTGCCATACTGCGCGCAGATAAAGGTCTCTCTTTACAGATGAGCTGAAATCATACATCGAATCGGCCTGGGATTCATCATCAGTGCCTGCTCCTGTTATTTCATACCATCCGAGGAATGTATATCCATCACGTACAGGTGCTTCAGGTGCATTGACCGCTTCGCCGTACTTTACGATGGAATTCTCAATAGTATTTTCATTTGAATCAGACTCATCCTCCGATTCCATATGATAACCGTAATCAAATGTGACCTTCAGGTCCTCATATACAGGTGCAGTCGTCTTCCATGATGCGAAGAGCTCATCACCTGACTTAAGCTCTTTTTCCTGATCCCACTTCTCAGTAAGCTTGCTGTCTGTATACCATCCCTCAAATGTAACGCCTTCTCTGTCTGTCGATAAAGAAGTCAGCGATTCATTAAACTTTGATATAGATACATTTCTTATCGTATCTGTAAGATTAGCATCAAATGATGATTCGCTGTAATGTAATGTTACATAATCTGAAGAAGCTTCATGCTGCCAGTAAAGCTCAGGGTAAGATTCATCTGTTTTTACAAATGCAAAGCCCAGTCCGTTTACGACTGTATCGCCCTTCATTTCTTCTTCGCTGTATCCGCCTTCGCTTCCCGTGCCTGCCAGATAATAGCAGTGATCGGCATCGCCGTACATAGTATATGAGAGCGAGCCCTTGTTTGAACCTTCAGCAGAAACGTTTCCTGTATTGTAGCACTGTATGAATCTCGAGCTTCCGCTTGAAGCTGAGAACATGTTTGCAAGGCCGCTGGCATTTTCGACGCCCGCTACATCGCCCCGGTTGTACGAATTTATAATAATAACGCCCTTAGCGCACGCTACCAGTCCGGCAGCCAGGCTGCCGCTGTCTCCGCTGCCTGCTACAGAAATATTTCCTGTATTGTAGCATTCTGAGACCTTAAGCCCATTTGAACTTTTTATATCTGCAACGAGACCTGCAGCGTATGCAGCATTTGAGTTTCCGGTACCATCGACCGTTACAGCGCCTGTATTGAATGAGCGGCTTACTTCTGTTGCGCCGCTGCCTGCCAGGCCTGCAACGCTGCCTTGTCCTGATATATTTCCTGTATTAGAGCAGTCTGTTATAGAGCATACAGCTGCACTTGCCTCATACCTTGCAATTATGCCGGCTGCATTTCCTCCATTTGAAGTTACTGCTCCATTATTTATACAATTTTCAAATATCACCGGATTAGAGCCTGATACGTAGGCTAAAATGCCCCCCCCCCGCGCTCATGCTGGCTGCTTCTGATATTACATCGCCGTTGTTTCTGCAGTCAGATATAACAGTCTTTACATCTGTACGTCCCAGTATACCGCCCAAATACGAGTAATTCTGCTTTACAGTTATCTTTCCGTTATTTCTGCAGGCTGTCAGCGTAGGAACACCCTTAGTGTATCCGATGATACCGCCTATATATGCTCTCTGCTCAGTAGCAGTGATATCAACATTATTTACACAGTTTTCTATATTTACAGTACCATCTGTATAGGCTGCTATACCTCCTGCATATGTACCGGAAGAGCTGGTAGCTGACATAGTAATCGAACCTGATACAGTAAGATCCTTTATTTCTGCACCGTTTATGCAGCCGAACAGACCCTGGTATGAATCTGTTGTATTGATGTAGATCTTTACTTTATGTCCGGCACCGTCAAAATGTCCCTTGAACGGAGTCTTTGTAGCAGTTCCTACAGGTGTCCATTTTTCAGGTGTGTCCGATGTGCCTGCATCCTCTACTGCAGGTATCACAGTCGTATCTATATCATTTGTAAGAACGAAATACTTGTCTGCGTAGCCTTCGCCGCCGTTTACTTTTTCAGCAAGCAGCATCATATCGGCACGCGTCGATATTTTATAAGGATCGCTCTTGCTTCCGCTTCCTTCCCACTCGACACCGTCAAGTCCAAGCAGTGAAGCTACATTATCTATCAAACGATCGATAAAACCTTCTTCGTCCTGCTCCTGATCTTCATCGGCATCTATATTTTCAGATGGATTTTCGGATGGATCATCAGACGCATCCTGATTATTATCTTTTACCTGATTCTCCGTGATGTCAGAAGTAATGCTGTCATTGCCGGCGTTATCATCGGCATCTTTATCGCCTGATACGCTGTCGTCGGCTTTAGCCGCACCATCTGAATTTGTAATTTCATCCGTCTGATCATCTGCACTGTCATTTTTGTCTTCAGTGACATTTTCATCAGACCCGACAGCTTCACTTTGAGTTTCATCAGAAATCTCATTATCGGCCGTCTGACTGTCCTGGTTATCCTGACCATCGGACACTGCTTCCGATGATATGTCATTACCGTCAGATATGCTGACAGCCTCTGCAAATGAAAAAGGTATTACAGACGTGAGTATCATTATACTCGTCAGTAATACACTTACTGCAGACCGGACCTTCGTCCGTAAACTCTCTTTTTTCAATACCTTAACCTCCTTTAACGTAACACTACGTAATGCTATGGAATGTAATTTCCGCCATGAGCCGGATCCTGCTAAATGCAGTTTCTTTTAC
>CAVGAH010000162.1:0-2898 GCA_963627215.1 bacterium
AAGCCCTGATCTTCGCCGATAGCTGTGATGAGGTCCATATCAAAGCCTACGATATTACCTGAGTCATCTGTTGTATCAAATGGAGGGAATGTAGGCTCAGTACCTACCTTGTAAACTACCTCGCTGCCGCTGTTGTCGCCCTGAGCGTCAGCTGAACCTGCTGCGTTGCCGTTTCCGCTTCCGCATGCTGAGAAAACAACTGCTGTTGCAAGCGCCAGTGAAAGCGCCATAAATCTCTTAAAATTCTTCATGTTCTCACCTTTCCTTTTTCATTAAAAAGTTTTTGCATTTCCGCGGGTACACCGCAGAATTCCTGTTAATATTACTACATTTTTATTTCGAATTCAATAATGCACTTACAATGAATTTGTTTATTTTCCGCGTTTCGGCCGTCACCGGCCCCATAACGGCGGCTTTTTAAGCGCGTGCCGCCGACTTTCCCATGCTTTTTAGCTTTACAAGCCGCCCAGGGCAGATATAATTAATAAAGTAGCGATTTTTACTGTCCGCGCGCCCGGCGCGCCCGCGACAAGTTCATTAGAGCAATTTCAATAAGTTTTACAGCTATACAAAATATTTATAAGGTGAATTGAATGGGAATGATATTTTTATCTGAAAATGCCTGCGCCCCGCTCACTGAGGCGCTCACAAAGGAAGGGCATGAAATATACAAAGTAAAGTCAACTGACGTAGTTTACCCGGCAGTGTCGGCTCACGCCGACATATACATGTGTCTAGTCGGAGATACATTGCTGATAGACGATATGGCAGAAACAGACCCTCCGATACGCCGCGCATACGACATAGATTCATGCGACGTGATATCGGCTGACTACCCAGAGGATGGAGACGAGGATGCAGACGAATATTTCTTCGTGCCTGCGATCACAACGCCTGACGGCTCACACCGCATAGTATTCAGCATGGGCGGTATCAGCTACGAATATCCTGACGACGTACCGTACAACGCTGTCGTGACTGACAGGTTCCTCATACACAATACAGAGCTGACATCTCATGATGTCCTCGAAAGGGCTCGTTTCGCAGGCCTGCAGATAATAAACGTAAAGCAGGGCTACACACGCTGCTCATGCCTGCCTGTAGGCAGCAATGCGTTCATAACCGCTGACGAAGGAATAGCAAAGTCGCTTCGCGCATGGAATGAATTAATAAGGTCAGAAGCTGCGTCGGCAGCCGCCGACGGTGACGAGGAAGAGGCTGCATCGCTTATGAACGATATGATAGACATACTCCCTGTACGTCAGGGATACGTCCATTTAGAGGGCTTTGACCACGGCTTTATCGGCGGGACAGCGGGAGCTGTCGGAAAGAAGATATATTTCAACGGCGATCTTACCGAGCATCCTGATTCAGACATTATAGTACGCTTTATAGAAGACCACGGATATGAGCCTGTATGGTTCGCAGACGAACCGCTTACTGACATAGGTTCTATTTTCTGTATATAGGCTTTAATAATCATGAAAACACACGCAATAATACCGATATTCATACCCCACGCAGGCTGTCCTCACGACTGCGTTTTCTGCAATCAAAAGGCGATAACGGCGCGCACCGCGCCCCCTACACTCGAAGCGGCCATCGAAACTATAGAGCGCAATCTTGCGACTATAAAAGCAAATCCTTCGATAAAAACTGTTGAGATAGCTTTTTTCGGCGGCAGCTTCACCGGGATACCGCTCGAAGAGCAGTCTGCCTACCTCGAAATAGCAAAGTCTTACAAAGACCGCGGACTTATAGACATGATACACATGTCTACGCGGCCTGACTATATAAACGAGAAAATACTTGATAATTTAAAGAAATATGACACTGACATAATCGAGCTGGGGGTTCAGTCATTTGACCCGGATGTACTGCGTCTCTCGGCACGCGGACACAGCCCGGAGGTCGTATACGAGTCAGCCACGCTCATAAAAAAATATGGCTTTACGCTCGGTATACAGCTCATGATAGGACTGCCGGGCGATAATTACGACAAATGCATGGATTCAGTCGCACAGACTATAAAAATAGCACCTGAGATAGCGCGCCTGTACCCTACAGTAGTTATCGAGGACACTGCCCTCTACGAAATGGCAAAGCGCGGAACGTACTCGCCGCTGACGGAGCATGAAGCAGTAATGACCACAAAGGACATGTACCGCGCTCTCACCAACGCCGGCATAAACGTTATCCGCGTCGGTCTTAAAAGCACAGATATCATAAACTCCGACAGCGGCGTTATAGGAGCAGGTTCATACCACCCAGCCTTTCGTCAGCTTGTCGAGGGCGAGCTCGCAAAGGAAGACATGGAAGCAGCGCTTTCTGATATACTGTCGAGTCTCACAGCTGCTGACACCAGATCTACTGCTGCTACTATCAAAACAGATCCTGACATGAACACGGCCGATAAAGCTGTCAAACGCGCAACCGTGGTATTCACCTCGGCTCCTGAAAGCTTTTCAAACATGATAGGAAACAGCAGAGCCAACCGCATATACTTCGAACAAAAATACCCCGACCTGCTCTTCCTCTTCAAAGTAGACAGAACGATGCCGCGCAGCCGCTATAAAGCAACACTGCAATAACACAGTAACAAACTACAGGACGCCGATACAAAGCCGAATAATATACGAATAAGCGTAGTTTAAATTCCCTGCATCACGAAGCTTAGCCTTATATTCTCCGACTTTATGAAGTGTCTTGCATTTATAAAAAGTATCCTTATATAACGTAGCGCCAGATGTCCCCCGCCTCTATAGGAGGCGGGTTCCATTCCCGACTTTCGGTGGTGGGTAATAATCTCCCACCGAAACTCGAGCGGAGCAGAAGCTCCGCTGGCGCCGTTGCAAGCTACGCAACAGGCAGCAATGCTGCCTTCCTACGTCCACTACG
>CAVGAH010000163.1:0-2738 GCA_963627215.1 bacterium
ACATATTCTGTTCCGGCTCCGCAGCCGGATATACGCTTTATAACGCACGGTCCCTGATTAAGATCCACATTGAAGTGGAAGAAATCAAAAGGCTTTCCCTCTTCTGCGTTCTTAATATACATATCTGACAGTCTGTCATACTCACTGAGTATGGTGTCGATATCTTCATCGCGAAGAGCATATTCGTATTTGCTGTCAGTCACTACCGGCTCAACTGAAACGTTTGAGAAGCCAAGGTCAAGCAGGTGCTTTACATCTTCCGCAAAATCGAGATTATATCTCGTGAACGTTCCTCTTACATAATATAACCCGTCACGCTTAGAAACAAAATTTTTATAATTCCTTGTGATTATATCGTAAGTGCCTTTTCCGTTCACCGTTTTTCTCATGCGGTCGTTTACTTCCGGTCTGCCGTCTATACTGAGAATGACGTTGTCCATATTTTCATTTATGTACTTTATCTTGTCATCATCAAGAAGTATACCGTTTGTAGTTATCGTGAACCTGATATTCTTTCCGTACTGTTCTTCTGTCTCACGACCGTACTTTACCAGCTCCTTAACTACGTCAAAATTCATCAGCGGTTCCCCGCCAAAGAAATCAATTTCAAGATTTCTGCGGCTGCCCGAATGCGTAAGCAGAAAATCGATCGCTTTCTTTCCTGTTTCGAGTGAAAGCAGGCATCTGATGCCTTCGAACGCGCCCTTGTCTCCGAAGCAGTATGCGCAGTTCATGTTGCAGTCGTGAGCTACATGAAGGCACATAGCCTTGATGACAGGCTCTTTCCTTTCTATGGAAGACTTGTCCACTTCATCCTCACTGAAGAGCATGTCTGCGGCAATAAGCTCCTTTATGTCGGAAATTGCGTCGCTTATTTCAGATGCTTCATATTTATCGGCAAGAGCCGACGCGATCTTTTCTTCATTTAATGATTTTCCGTCACAGTATTCGAGAGCGTCATATATCACCGGGTCAACCACATGTACTGCGCCGCTGTTTACGTCGAGCACTATAGGCGTGTCCCTGAAGATATACCTGTGTATCAAAAGATCAACCCCCTCAAAAAAAGAAGCTGTCTCAAAACGTGCATCCGATGCATAAGAAACTTTGCATATCAGGCAACATTCTGGACACCCTCTCTGTAAAAATCATTATATGATTATCTTCTCTTAATATTTTCGCACTTCTGGTTAGCAACTGTGCAAGAAGTCTTGCAAGCTGACTGACATGAAGTCTGGCATTCTCCGCATCCTGTGCTGCATGCTGCGTCCTTTAATACAGGTCTTGCGATAGTCTTTACTCTTTTCATTTTTTCCTCCTTATATGAACGCTTTTAACCTCATTCTGTTGGTTCGGATGAGTTTCGTTCTGTATACTTGATTAACATTAGTATTCTACCTTACTATATTGTAGGTGTCAAGCAGACTGAATTATTTTTCATATTTCAATTTCTTCCTACGCCGAGAACTCCCGCCGCGGCTGACGCAGCTACAGGTATCGCAAGGAGAGCTGCACGCCCTGAAGACGGTGCTCCTGTTCCTACAACCAGTGCAAAAAAAGCTGTAAGCACTCCAACGTACAGCAAGCCCGCTGCAAAGCCCGCAATGAGGCCCTTTTTACCTACAGCCGCTGCAGCTGTAAAGCCGTTTATAAATGCACCCGCAGTTATAAATACCATAATAAGCCCTGTAGACGAATCTATCCCCATAGCTGTAAACAGCAGCATAAGTCCGCTTATAAGAATGCCTGCCGCTGCCATAATAAGCGCTATGGTAAAACCCTTCAGTCCCTTAAGGATACAGGCGGATGCGCCTCCAGACCTGCTTTGTGTAAGATTTTTCCTGTTGCTTTTATCGGATTTCTTCATATTATATGCACCTCTCTTAATATTCCTGTACGAATGCGCGCAAGCGCCGTGGCTCGCGTGGGGCCGCCGGGCGGCCGGGTATTAAATTGCATTGCACTTAATAATATGAAAAAAAGCTGCCGTATATACGCGGCAGCTTCCGACTTTATCATGATTTTATTTTAGTTATCCTCTTCTAAAGGATTCTTGTCTGCTTCGTCCTTACGAGTAAGCTTCTTTATCTTCTTCTTAGGTTCTGCTTCTTCAGCCTCTTCCTTTACAGGTTCAGCCTTAGCAGCCTTTTCAGACTTCTTTGAAACTTCTCCGATAGCCCATTTCTTGAACTCGACCTTTGTCTTGTCTGTTCCTATGTAAACGACTACAGAATCTTCCTTTACATTGAGAACCTTGCCTACGATACCGCCGATAGTTACGATCTCGTCGCCTTCCTGCAGACTGTTTCTCATCTGCTTTGTTTCATTGTCTCTCTTCTTCTGCGGTCTTATCATAAAGAACCATAAAGCAGCGAAGATAAGAATAAGCGGCGCAAACATCTGGATATAAGCCAGTGTATTTTCGTTCATCATTAACCTCCATGAAAATAAATGGTGCCGGCGATCGGGGTCGAACCGATACGGTGTTGCCACCACGGGATTTTGAGTCCCGCACGTCTGCCAATTCCATCACGCCGGCACATAACTCTATGAGTATATCATAGAGTTATGTTATTTTCAATATGGTTTTCTATAATTTTCTGTAAATACAGGACACCTATGCTGCCTGCGAATATACGTAACGCTTGAAGCCCTGCCCGTATCTCTGATACGGCGCGCAGGTCTCATACAGAAATTGCGCATTTTACGCAGCTTCAGCTGCAGTGTAAAATGCGACA
>CAVGAH010000164.1:0-2707 GCA_963627215.1 bacterium
CATTTATGGTCCGCGCGCCCGGCGCGCCTATATTACTTAATTATCCATTATTTTACTTATTTTCCGATGGGCTTTCCAGATCAAAATCCCTGTAAAAGCATGTAAAATTACCTGTGTGGCATGCCGCGCCTATCTGCTCGGCTATTACGAGTATAGTGTCGCAGTCGCAGTCATAGCTTACTTTTTTTACATTCTGGAAGTGACCTGATGTTTCGCCCTTGTTCCACATCGCCTGACGGCTCCTGCTGTAGAACCATGTCCTGCCTGTGGTGAGAGTCAGCTTCAGCGCTTCTTCGTTCATATACGCGAGCATGAGGACCTGCTTCGTCTCTGCGTCCTGCACTATTGCAGGCACGAGACCACGATCGTCGTATTTTATCTGTAAAAGTATCTGATCGTTTTTTGCTTTATCGTTTTCCATATTATCTTTTACCATTTCTTCCATTAAATCAAATAAATTAAAAATTTCGTACTCAATAACAGTATAAATTAAAAACTCTGTACGCACGAACGGGCTGCCCGCTGCATACAGCCGAAACGCATCGATCTTCGATAATTAAAAACACGTTCCGACTGCAGCGCGGCAGCCCCGTTTGATTTTTTTCACTGACTATGTCTATATTCTCATATTTACCCCGTTGTCCGCAAGGTATCTTTTCAAATCTTTTATATTTATTTCGCCGAAATGGAAAACGCTTGCAGCGAGTCCCGCATCGGCTTTGCCTTCCTTAAACACGTCGAGGAAATGCTCCGGTGCTCCCGCGCCGCCTGACGCTATTACCGGGATGCTTACGGCTTCCGAAACAGTTTTATTCAGCTCTATGTCAAAGCCCGTTTTTACTCCGTCAGCGTCGATACTGTTTAAAACGAGCTCGCCCGCGCCGAGCTTTTCGCCCCTCAGCGCCCACTCTACAGCGTCTATTCCTGTTCCTGTGCGACCGCCGTTTATAACGACATCCCACGAGCTGCCGTTTCTTTTGCAGTCTATTGAAAGTACTACGCACTGGTTTCCGAATTTCAGCGCCGCATCTGTTATAAGCTCCGGTGTCTTTACTGCTGCCGAATTGACGGATACCTTGTCCGCGCCTGCACGCAGTACTTTGTTAAAATCGTCTATCGTTCGTATTCCGCCGCCTACCGTGAACGGGATGTATACATTATACGCTGTTTTTTCCACAACGTCGAGGAATATCTCGCGCTGTTCGTTTGATGCAGTTATGTCATAAAAAACGAGCTCGTCAGCGCCGGCGTCGCTGTAGAACTTTGCGAGCTCTACAGGGTCGTCAACATCCTGAAGACCTTTGAACTTTACGCCCTTTACTACTCTTCCGTGGTTTACGTCGAGACACGGAACTATTCTTTTAGTCAGCAATATTCTCACCCTCCTTCAGGAAATTAGTAAGCAGCTTCATGCCTGTGTCTGAGCTTTTTTCAGGATGGAACTGCATGCCTGTGATATTTCCGCGGCGTACTACGCCCGGCACGTTTACGCTGTAGTCAGCATAATAAACTACGTCGTTCCAGTCCTTTGGAACTGCGTAGTATGAATGAACGAAATAAGCATATTCGCCCTCGTCTATGCCGCTTCCTATAGCGTCATCGCGATTTTTTATGAGCTTATTCCAGCCCATGTGAGGTATCTTATTAGACTCGTCCCAGCTTTCGTCGTTTTCCTTTCCGAATCTTACGACCTTGCCGGGTATGAAACCGAGGCCCTCCCACTCGCCGTCCTCGTAGCTCTTGTCAAAGAGCATCTGCATGCCGAGGCAAATACCAAGAAGGAGCTTTCCGTCCTCCGAAACGGCTTTCTTTATATATTCGTCAAGCCCTCTTTCCTTAAGGTTTTCTATAGCCTTTCCGAACGAGCCTACGCCCGGGAGTATGAGTGAGGAGCATTTATCGAGTACTGCGGGGTCAGCCGTGAGCACCGGCTCAGCGCCAAGCCTTTCTACGGCTTTCATTACGCTTTTTACGTTTCCTGCGTCGTAATCTATAACTCCTACCATTTAAATGACCCCCTTCGTGGAAAGTATCTCATCGCCGCTTATCTCAACGCTCTGCGCGAGCGATCTGCCTGCGCTCTTAAATATAGCTTCTATTATATGATGCGTGTTCTTGCCGTATATTTTATTTATATGCAGCGTTATGAACGCGTTCATCGTAAAGGCTCTGAAAAATTCCTCTACGAGCTGGACTTCGAAATCGCCAGTTCTTTCTGTTTCAAATTCTGAGTTGAATACGAGGAACGGCCTTCCTGAAATGTCGCTGTTTACCATTACGAGCGCTTCATCCATCGGCGTGAACGCTGTTCCGAATCTTTTCATTCCTGCTTTGTTCTGCGTGCATTCTGCAAACGCCTTTCCGAGAACTATGCCGATGTCCTCTGCAGAGTGATGAAAATCTACGTCGAGGTCACCCATGCAGCTTATTTCTATGTCAAATTTTCCGTGCTTTCCGAAAGCGCCTATCATATGGTCAAAGAATCCGTTGCCTGAGTTGCAGCTTACGTTGCCTTCGCCGTCGAGATTCAGCGTTATCGTTATATCTGTTTCGTTTGTTTTGCGTTTTAATGTTGTTCTTCTCATGTATTCCTCCGTATGCAGAGTTTGTTCCTTAATATTTCATTCTTTTAATAAAAACAGGACGCCGATTCAGGCGGACGGGCATGCAGGTCGCTCCGCGGTCACAGAATGGGATGCTGCGTGCA
>CAVGAH010000165.1:0-2607 GCA_963627215.1 bacterium
ATCTTTAAGCACTCTTCGCGCTTTCTCCACATCGACCTCGGCAGGAGAGAGTTCCATTTTCATAATGCCCGGTATTTCTATTTCCACCGCTTCTTTAAGCGCTGCGCTGCCGTTTAAAATCGGTATTACTTCTCCTGTTGCCAGAGATCTTATGATTATCTCTTGCTCACCAAGCTTCGTAATATTAGCAGTTATATCCATTTTAGATAAACTGTTCTTTATTTTATCTATTTTTCTTTCAAGTTTACCTGCCTTGTCTGCATCGCTTGCATCAATAACGCCTATCAAAGATAAAATGTCGTCATATTTTTCTACATATTCTTTTGCATTATTGTAATTTTCTATAAATTCGGCTTGTTCAAGCTTCTTTTTTAATGTCTCTGCTACCTCAAGCTCTTTCTTTATTTCCGGCCACTTTTCAGCAGCACTATTCATTTTTTCTAACGCGTTAGAGCTCATTTTAATCAATTCATCTAACGTCTTATGCTTTGCTATAAGGCTCTGGTATTTACTGAATGTTTCTCGATCTTTTTCTGTGCTTTCCTTTTCCTCTTTAGTTTTATTTATCTCTTTATTAAGCTTTTCGACATTTTCTTCACCGTCTCTTGCATCTTTTATATTTTTCAGGGCTCTTTCTTTTGCATAATACGCTTTTACTATTGTTCCGGCTCCCTTTGTCCATTCATTATTTATGCCGCGCTTTCTTTTTCCGCCTTCAGGTTCATCGCAATCTAAATCCCAGCGTCCTTCATAAGCTGACTTTTTTTCTGATATCTCAGCGCCTATTTTATCTATATCCACTCCGCCTGTTTCCATAACAGCCTTCGTAATAGTACTTGAAATATCATCCATTGATCTCTGATCGCCTTCATTACTTCCAAGCAAACGATTCAATAATGCCTGGTCTCTTTTCTGAGATGCGAATATCAGTTCATCATATACGCCCTTTCCGTACTGAAGCTTTTCATCTAATTTTTCTTTTACATTGCCGTCGCCTTTTACGCTGGCACCACCTGATACGCTGAGCTTGCTGCTCGGATCATAAGAAGACCATTCTTTTGAAAGAGTATATTCATCGCCTTCAGCTTCAAATTTAATTTTTCCACTTACAAAATCACTTTCTTCTCCGCTTTCAGTTTTAGGAAAATACTTATCTTTAAATGACGTTGATTCCTTCTGCCTGTTATCTAATTTTGAATCACTGAAAAACATGCTGTACAGCAGATCCACCATAGTACTCTTACCTGATTCATTATCACCGACAATTATATTGAGACCGTCTTTGAAGTTTATTTGCTTATCTTCCATTCCGGCAAATTTTTCACATTCAAGTCTTTTTATCTTCATAATATGTACCCCCTGACACTATTCTCTGCAAGCTTTAACAAGTTCATAAGCCATCTGAAGCTCCTTCGGATCTTCAAGCGCTTCCAGCAGCTTGGCTGCAAAGCTTATCTCCGGAAATTCAGCTCTTATTTTTTCCTTTGTTATAAGTTCACTTAGTTCTTTGTCTTCAATTTCGTAAGCCATAAATTCACTGAGTGAAGCATCATAAATATCATTTTTTTCATCATATTCATCCGCAGCTGCCGTTCCTGACAGAGTCAGACGAATAATCGAATTTTCTTTATTCTGGATATTCTTTATTACATTTTCTATTGAATCCTTCAGACCTTTCTCATGCTCTACAGTCACCGGAATGTCATAAAATCTTACATTTCCTGTAATTACCTTACGCGCTGAAACCTTCTTTTTACCATCTTTTCTGTCCAGACAAACTATGAAAGCGCATCCTTCTGTGTTATTGCTGTAATCTGTCTGTTCATGCGAACCAGGATTAAATATCTTATGACCTGTTTCATACTTATCAACAGGAAGCTCAGGATACGGTATGTGCGCATGGCCTATAAGCCATACGTCTACGGGTATATTGTAAAGCTCATTCTTTCCCATGCAGAAATATTCATTTTTCATATCGGGAGAAACGCCCTCGATCGTTCCGTGCGCGATACCTATATTAAACTTAGACTCATCTATATCTGCATCCTTTATCCAACCGAGATTGTTCTCTGTGGAATGCTTTGACTGACATAATGCCGGATATATTACGGCAGCCTCGCTGCCCGTATCGATTGGAAATTCCTTCATATCAGTGATAAATTTTATGTTATTTTCGCATTCGCTGATAGCATTTTTAAAATATTTCCAAACTTTCTCTTCACCGGTATAGTAGTCATGATTTCCCGGCAGCACAAGCACATCGTCGTTAAACTCAGCGAGTATGTCAACGACTCTTTTAACTTCCTTTTCTGTCATATTTATGCGGTCGAACAGGTCTCCTGTTACTACAAAAATATCACATTCCTCTTCTTCAGCCTTTCTGACCATACCCTTTATAGATTCATAACGGCTTTCTATAAGCTTGTCGCTCACCTCTGAGAATCTGTTAAATTTCAGGCCTATGTGATTGTCTCCTGTAACGAATATTTTTAGCATGGATGTGCTCCTTTCTTTTACTACACTGCCATTAACTACCTTGAAACTATCTCCAACAAAGACTTATAACTGTCAACTACGTCATAAACCACGCTGTCACTGCTTATTGCT
>CAVGAH010000166.1:0-2507 GCA_963627215.1 bacterium
CCCACTTCGCAGTAACAGTCTCGCCGTTCACATCGAGAGTATGGTCGCTGCCTGTCACATAAAGATAGAGCTGCGGGTCATCAAGATATGTCCAGTTGTCTATAGTATATGTGAGCCTGTCCTGATTGTTTTTCAGTGAATCCTCGTTTATATATCTGTATTCATGCAGTCTGCCGCTGTATAAAGTGCTGCTGCCGTCCTTTACGGTAAAGCGTGAAGCAGACTTTTTAAGCTTTGAAGTATCGAGCTCGAGCAGATACAGCTGCTTGCCGCTGTTGTTCACTACCTTTGCAGTCACAGCTATGTTGCCGTTCACGCCCTGATCGGTTACTCCCTTGCTGCTCCATGAGCTCACAGCGTTCGCGTCTATGTATGTACGTATAGAGCCTGAACCGTAATATAAAGTACCGCCGTCAGAATCGTTTCCGCCGTCAAATCCGCCTCCGCCTATTGCAGCGCCCGCAAAGTCAACGTTCACAGTGACAGAAGCACTATCGCTGATATATACATCCGAGCCTGCAGAAGCGCCATTGCTTCCTGCGCTTCCGCCTATAGATGCTCCGCGTGAATTAGCTATGATATAGAACGAACCACCCTTCAAGCGTATCTCTCCCGGCTTTTGAGACGCCGCCTGAGCGCCTGCGCCTATGCCTGCACCCTGCTTAGAGTTCTTTATGAAGTATGTACCGCCCTCAAACGTTATATTTCCGTTAGTCTCGGCTGACTGACCCTCGTCGCCGTCAGCGCCGCCGTTTCCGCCGATGCCCGCGCCCTGCTCATGCTTGTACAGATAGAGGCTGTCGCTGTCAGAAGCACTTATCGTAAGATCGGTGCTCTTATTTACATGTATAGCAGCATAACCGCTCGCATTTCCATCCCAGTCAAGGATATTCGTGCCTGAGAACGAGAACCTGTTACCGTGTCCAGTAAAGTCTATGAGATTTTCAGGCTTTACGCCATTACTTATGATGCTGTCGAGCTCATTATGTATGTAGACATCCTTTATAGTCAGATCTGCACCCGCTACAGTATACTTGATGTACATGTCCTTATACATGTCATAGTCCGAATACCCCGTACCGACGAGCGTCACCGGCTCAGATGTGCTTATAGTTATCCTGCCCTGAGAACCGTTTATGCCGTCACCATTTCTGAGATAATATGTTCCGCCTTCAGTTATGGTCGATGTCTTACCTGTGTTATACGAACCGTAGATGTAATTATCTGTAGTCTCGCCGCCACTGCTCGATGACTCAGTGAGAGTTACAGTCACAGGCGTTCCGTCTGCCGTGAAAGTCCTTCCCTGACCGTTATAGCCTGAAGCCTTTGCGTTATACTTGTATGTATTTTCCTTGTAAAGCGTAAACACATATACGCCGTTTACAGAACTCTTTGGCCGTACAGCTTCCCCACCCGTAGTTTCGAGTGTAAACTCAGCGTCTGCCGGGCTTACTGTAACAGTAACATCTACTATAGCCCTGAAATTGACCTCTACAGCTACCGCCTTGCGGACTACAGAGAAGCTTCCGAGGACATCCTCATAGCCGTCAGCCTTTGCAGTATAATAATATGTACCTGCTTTAAGGCTGTATCTGCTGTCACCGACAGCGTCTATGAACTGAGTGCGTGCAGCGTCAGAGTAAACAGTAACGCTGCCGTCAACGCCCTTCAGATCAAATGACACATCATACTGCTCGTCTGAGCCTGCAGCCGCTTCCCATATGAGCAGCGGCATACCGCCGTTTACGCTGCACTCGTCATCCTTGAACTTAGCAGTATCGCCGACATTGAGCGCAGCAGCCTTCAGACCCGTTACAGACGGGTCGGTGTTGCTCGCGTAGCAGTTATCGACATTTACAGTTACATTATTTTCCTGTATATAAAGTTGACCTGTTTTTCCATAACTTACAGTCTGTGATATGACTGAACCTGAATTATAACAATTTTTAAGAGTTATATTTCCCTTATAGAGTCCGCTTATGATACCGCTCACATAAGCCTGGAAAGTATCATTCTGAGGATTTGTATACGACGCATGGTTTATAGGGAGCTCAAGAGCGCCTGTATTATATGAATCACTTATCTCTACATCCTGGGAATATGAACCATTTTCACCTGCAAGCAATCCTCCCGTTCTGAGAGATCTTCCTTTTATATTTCCTTTGTTAAACGACTCCTGAACAGAATATGCCATATGCGCCAGCCCGGCAGCATAACCATACGCCATCTTATGGTACGATACGGTCGGCTCACCGCCGCCTGAACTTGCAGGAGGATTTGTCCATACCTCAGTATCCTTAGTGTCTATCGTTATGTTTCCATAATTACCACACTCAACGATTTCAGAAGCTTTTCCTCCTGTTATACCGCATACAGAATTATTCCTGCCCGTGACTGTCAATTGACCGTAATTAAAACACTTGTTAAATTTACCGCATTGAGGAGCATATGAAGGACTTGCTCCTACGATACCTCCAATATATCCACCATGCGCTGTTATATCTACT
>CAVGAH010000167.1:0-2500 GCA_963627215.1 bacterium
CTGTAGAATGACCTGCGATACCGCCTGTATAGCTTAAAGTACCCTCTATATCGCCGCTGTTTTCACAATCCTTAAATATGATCTTCATCGCAGCTGATGCACTTATGTGACCGACTATACCGCCTGTTTCCTTTCCGTTTCCGGTAATTTTTCCTTTATTGACTACATTCTGGAATGCAGCTTCGTTTTCAGGAAGCTCAGACTTCATCACTATGCTGCCTATGACGCCTCCTGTATTTCCTGTACCTGTTACAGTGCCTTCGTTTACGCAATTATTAATGCGTACATTGCTGTCGGCCTGGCCGACGATACCGCCTGTATTATTCGTGCCTGTTACATTTATTTTTGAAGTAACATCTGAAATTTCAACGACTTCATCACCTGAAGCGATATGACCGACTATACCGCCTGTTGCAGATGAGCCTGTTATATTGCCTTCTACTGTGAGGTTTCGGATGCTGCCGCCTGTTACATAGCCAAAGAAGCCCTGGTCAACAGCTGCGGCATCGTTTATCTCAACACCTGATACAGTATGACCGTTACCGTCAAAATTGCCCTTAAACGGCGCTGATGCCGAGCCTATCTGCGGCCACATATAGTCTTCAGGTAATGTAATGTTTTTCGTCAGCTTTATAGTACAGTTTTCAAATGAAACAGGCTTGCCGTTATTCAGCTGACCTGACGTTATACGAGCAAGCGCTATAAGCTGTTCGGCTGTAGATATCTCATACTCTGTCTTACCTGCGCTGTACCAGCTGCTGTCTGAAGTTTCTTTCTGCCATTTAGCGCGCAGGTATAATGGCTTAAATATACGTGTATTTGCAAAGTCAAATTTATCTGGCGCTACAGATTCACCTTCCTTGCCCGGATCTGTTACGAGATACCATCCGTTAATGCTGTAGTCATCACGTACAGGCATATATGCCTCTGCATATTCACCCAGACCTACAGGCACTATTACATTTTCAACAGGCTTCCCGTCTGCCTCGTAGTTCAGATCATATGTTATCTCGATAGGTACGAGCTTCCATTCAGCATGTATCTCTGTGCCTGATTCAAATACATCATTAGCGAAGTTTACTTTTCTGCCGTCTGCATAATACCATCCGTCAAAAGAAAAGCTCTCTTTGTTGCTCGTTACTGAAGGCTCTGATGTGATCTTACCTTCTTCACTTAACGCTGCTCTGACCCTTGTATCTGCCTCCTGATACGATATCAGACCGCTTTCGCCGCCAAGCTCGTAGAACTGACTTTCGTTGTAATTTAATATAATGTAACCATTTTCAGATGCATCGGTACCCTCCCATTTCAGGACAGGATAAGCGCCGTTTCTGTAGGAATACGCATAACCAAGGAGGTCGGCAAATTCTTCAGTTTTCATGTATTTTTCTGTAGCTTTGCTTTTCTTAAGATCATCTTTTTCTGCAAGTGAATAACAATTATTTATATAAAGATTTACATTTGATGCACTTTCCTGGCAGACGCTGACGTTCTTTCCGTTTACGCTGCCTGCGTTATAGCAGTTCGTAACGTATACAGACGGTTTACCTGTTGCACCGTACATAGGACTTGACATCGAACCGAGTATTCCGTATGCATAGTATGAATTGCCCGGCTGGTCTGTAGACGTAGTTATATTTCCTGTATTGTAGCAGTCTATGATATTCGATACCATACTGGCTGTCGATTCATTAGTTTCACCGACGATACCGCCTGCTTTTCCAAGCTGTCCTGTTGAAACAGTGCTGCTTCTGGTCTCTGCATTCACAGAGCCTGTATTATAGGAATGAGATATACTGTTTACACTGCCTGCGATACCTCCGATAGATACAGTACCATCTGACACAGAAGCAACATAAGCATGACCTTCGATGCTTCCTGCATTATAGCAGTAGCTTACTTTTATATTGCTGCTCTCAGGAGCAGCATAGCCTATCACGCCTCCGACCATAGCGCCAGTAGTCGTTGATGCTTCGCGCGTATCAGAATATACCTCTATGTGGCCTCTGTTTCCGCAATATGTTATATCGCCGTTGGCGCTCATATAAGATGAAACGATACCGGCTGCATATTTACTTCCGCTTATCTCACCTTCATTGAAGCATTCATTGAAGCTGTACTCGTTGTTATCGCCCTTAGGTACTGTTCCGCAAATACCTGCTGCATTCGACGTCAGATTATGATCAACAGTAACATCTGCTCTGTTTACGCAGTTCGAAAAGCTTCCCTGACCTGTTGCAGAAGCTGCAATTCCGGCACCGCAGTTACCTTTTGCCGAAACCTTACCCTCTACTGTTATATTTTCAAATACAGTTGAATCAGCGTTTGCCGCAACAGCTGCTGTATTGTCTCCGCCTTTTACATCAGCATATACAGTAAGGTCTTTTACAGTCGCATTTTTCAGGTATCCGAAAAGCGCTTGATCTGCATCTCCTGATACAATATGAAGACCTGTTATAGCATATCCTGCTCCGTCAAATGTTCCTGAAAACGGCTTATC
>CAVGAH010000168.1:0-2429 GCA_963627215.1 bacterium
GTTTCAGTCTTTGCATCCTGCCCCGGAACTTCATCAGGCTTCGGAACATAAGAAGTTCCGCCGCCCTTATTGTCAGGGTTGGATATGCTCTGCTTCTGCCAGCTGAATATAGGGAATCCGCCGTTCAAGCTCTGAGTATCCGCTATATAAGCATCGCCAAGCTCCTTCACGAAATCAGCAGAACGCATGAATTCCGATTCACGCACTTCATATGCGCCTGTAACGTCAGTCTTTGAACTGTTATTGAGGTATCCTGCGCCGCTTGATGCAGAATCCTTAAGATAATAGCAGTTCTGTACAGCGTTACCTTCTCCGCCGTTTCTCGTTCCTATAGCCATGCCGTAGCTGTTGCCCGAAACAGAAGATACAGTTCCTGTGCTGTAGCAGTTTATGATCTTTATCTCATTGCTGCCTACGATACCGCCTGCAGGCCATCCGCCTGTGACAGAACCCATGTTGTAGCAGTTCTCTACTTTTCCGCCGTTCCATCCTGCACCTACGATACCGCCTGTACCCTTTGCATCAGAGCCTATTACTGTAGCGTAGTTTGCGCAGCCTGATATGATACCGCCGTTATTAGTCTTACCTATCTTGCCTACTATACCGCCGACAGATCTGTTTGCGTTTATGTATCCTGTAACAGCTACATCGTATACGCCCGGTTCATCAGCACGCATGTCTGAAGGATCTGAGTCATGGCAGCCGAGTCTGCCTATAAGACCTACAGACTGTCCATCGCCGAAGTTTCCTGTAGTACACTTTCTGTCGCAGTAAATATTGAATACATAGTGACCGTTACCCTCAAACGTTCCGTTAAATGTAGCGGAGATCTTTGTAGAGTAATCGTTCTTCTTCATGAGGTACTGACCGCCGATCGGCATATAATTAGGACCTGACCAGCTCGACTTATACTCGCCGCCCATGTCTATATCAGACTTGAGCGATATAGTCTTGCCCTTGAAGTCATACTTACCGTAATGATACTCAGAGGTAGCCTGATTCTGACCGTTCGGACCTGATCCGTCGCTCTCTCCTGAGTTGACATAATCACTGCTGTTCCATGCAGAAGCAGACATCTTTGTGCCGTCCCACAGATAGAGCGTGCAGTCATCATTTACAAGTCCGTTTACGAGAGCTGCAAGACCTTCGAGCTGAGCCGGTGTCGATATGTCATATGAATCAGTATCATCATACTTTGACGGCTCGAACCATGAGAGATCGAGCGTCTTTCCATCCCATACCTGGCTCTGAGGTACTGTACTGTCTATCTTTCCTGCATCGCCCTTTGCTTCATCCTCAGTCTTAGGACGAGTTGCGATATTTACAGTTATATTGCCGTTTTCATCAGCAAGACCCACTGTCGATATCTCAGCAGTTAATACAGTTTTTCCGCTTCCTGATGTTTGTGATGTCTTATACTCAGTATCGCCTACAGATATAGAATCGACCTTATATTTACTGTCCTTATCTATAGATGTGCTTATACGGAGCATGCTGCCTGCAAGTAACTTAACGCCGCCGTCAGCATAATCAGCACCGTTTACAGTTACAGTTACATCGTTAGCCGCATCACCTGACTTGACAACAGTTACAGTGTAATACTCTGCCGCAGACTGCCAGCTCAGTACAGGATAGCCGTTGTTGATGTTCGATGTATCTGTAACATACCTGTCGAGCTTTACTTTTTCAGCATCAAGAGTTTTGAGTTCTTCGGCTGTTACCTTAGTACCGAGCGTGCTGATATTCACAACGCCGTCCTTGCTGTCTATGTCGTTCACATAGTAGCAGTTTTGAACGTCAGCCGATCCGCCTGCTATAACATTTCCTACTATACCGCCTGCATAGCATGGGCTTGATGTAAGGTAATCTTGTCGGTAACCCGATATCACAGCTTCACCTGCAGAGTAGCAGTCAGTTATCACTACACTGCCGCCTTTTGGTATATTACCTATGATACCTCCGGCTGTACCGTTCTGTCCGCTCTGATAACCGATAGAAACGTTTCCTGTGTTATAACAGTCTGTTACCTTTAAAGTATCTTTATCATTTGCTGATCCGACTATACCGCCGCCACTGATATTACCTGTGTTGTCACCATAATTGACACATCCGATGATCTCTACATTACCGCTTGCATGCGAACCAAGTATACCGCCACCTGAACCGTTATGACCTACAGGTGAATAGTTAGCACAATTCTTTATATTAACATTAGTGTCATCTGTATACAGTTTGCCATATACGCCACTACTGCCTATGATGCCGATTATTCCACCTACCTGTCCCTTAGCTACAGAAACTCCCGCAGAATTACTGCTGCAAGATTCTACAGTACTATTACCTGCAAGGTTTCCTATAAGACCGCCTGCATAGATGTCACACTGCACCCTTACACTGCTGCTGCAGTTTCTGAAAGTGCTTGAGTATGC
>CAVGAH010000169.1:0-2333 GCA_963627215.1 bacterium
CCCGAAAAACGGCGCAAAAATACCGCCCCAAAACCACAAAATGCAGTTTGGGGCGGCATATTACACCACTGCAGCCGTCACCGGCTGAACTTCCGGCGCTCCGAGGCGCCGATACCTGCGCGGTGACGGCAGTATCGTATAATTGTATTTTAAGAAAAAACTTTAAAGAAGCGACGCCCTGTATTCCTCGATCATACGATCACGGAAATCATCATCACTTATAGTACGCATTATATCATCTACACGTCCCTGATCCTTAAGCCATGCCTGCATACGCTGTCCAAGCTGAAGTCCCTGAAGCACTCCTTCAGTGATACCCTCGGTCCTGGAATCTTCCATAAGCTCTCTTATCGCCTGACACATATTGACCTCCTCATTTTCTTCATAAACATTAACGGGTGTATCCGTTACAGCCCCTATGACTTGTGCTGCTTCTATATCAAGCAGCATACGCGGGTTGTTACTGGTTACATCCAAAAGTTTTTCCTTATCTTTAGAATATTTTATATACTGCAATACCTCCCGCAGACTCGTAGAAAACTTTAAAAGCTCATCATCGCTGAGCTGCGCCGGGTCTATCAGATGTACCGGATAGTCCGGTACAAACTTCATCAGCGTAGGATCGCCAAAGTCCATCATATCGTGCAGAGAAAGCGGGCCATCCCATTCATCTGCACCGAAATGTATTACAAGCGTAATGACCGGCTTCAGGCGATCGCCCTTACAAAACCCCGAAAGAAATTCCGCGCTGCTGCGCCCCTTAAATCCTTCAACACTTTTCTTGTGCATATCAGCTATCTCTCGCACCTGTCTGCCGTACTGCAGTGCATCATAAATAATGTTCTTTACAGCCATAGCATAATTCACACGAGTCTGGTTTTCAAGCCCCAAAATCACGTAAGAAGCACTGTCGTCCTGCTTTATAACCGCCGATTTCAGTACATCTCGATATTTTTGCACTGTCTCGATATATGCAGCATTTTTCTTGGATTCTCTATTACCGGAGCTGTCATCATCAACAAAAAGCGCAGCAAGCTCTGTACTGTCAAGCTCCTGCAAACCGTCAGGATCGATAACAGTTCTACCGTCATAAAGCAGATAGTTAAAAGCATCAGCAAATATCTTATTTGCCCGCATATAATTTTTAGTCACAACGTCCGCATTGGACATACTTTACCTCCATCCAAATACCCATGAGCATATTAAGATCGCTATCAATAGCCGAAAATATGTAATTACATAAACTGTAAAATCATGACATATCCTGATAATACACTAAATGTTATAAAATTACAACCCATAATATGTAAAAATCATAAATATATAGAAGCCAGTCTGCTATTCTCTCGCCGAATGCCTGAAATAATATACACATACGAAGCATCGCTCCACAGATAGCCTGTGCTTCCAGACGGTTCGTATCTTATTCCCTTAAGACCATTTATCGTTATTTCATCATAAAAGACCGACATATGATTCCGCACGTCAATGCTTACTGACGCGGGAGCCGTCACCGGCTGAGTATACATTTTTTAGATTTTAATACGTAATTTGGAATATTTTTCTTGCTATTTTATTCCATTAATAGTAATATCATCTTGTAAGTTATTACCTGATTTTTGAAAGGGGTTTATTATGGGTGATAATAGCGTAAAAAGCAAATTAGAGAGCTATCATGATATCTATCAGAAGCTCAATCTTTCCGATGATTTTCTTTTCAGCAAGGTCATGCAGGATGAAGAAATACTTCGTCTGCTGCTTGAAAAGATTCTTAAGTTTCCTATCAAAAAAGTCGCGCTAGTGCAGTATCAGAGAGTCATGGAGATCGACCCCGGTGCGCATGGTATAAGGCTTGACGTGTATGCCGATGATGACGTTGGCACCCGCTACTCTGTTGAAATGCAGAAAAGGAATGAGTATAATATCGGTAAGAGAAGTCGTTATTACTTAAGCATCATGGATCTTGATCAGCTTGAAAAAGGGGCTAATTACAACCAGCTCAAAAGTACATTTGTTATCTTCATATGTCTTTTTGACCCGTTCCAAAGGCAGAAGCAGAAGTATACTTTTGAGCGTAAATGTATCGAGATTGACGATCTTTCACTGAATGATGAAAGCAGTATAGTCGTTCTGACGAATTCTGATGACAGCAACGGCGATACTGATATCGAAAAATTTTTCAGATACATAGTCAGCAGCACCACTGAAACTGCTGACAGCCTTGACAGCGAACTTGTCGCAAAGATCCATGAACGTGTCCTTAAAGTAAAAAACAACAGGGAGTTGGAGGTGGAATTTGTGAAATTGCGTGAACGCGATGAGGCGAATTACAA
>CAVGAH010000170.1:0-2264 GCA_963627215.1 bacterium
GTATACGATCTTGCTTTCATACAGCTCATCCGTCAGATGTGAGAATATCGCAGCCGGAAGCTCGACACGTACACCGATGTCTACGCGGTTTGAGCTTGTAGGGATGTCAAGCTCCTTACATACCTTTTCCATCCATTTGCTGCCGCTTCTTCCGACAGAAATGATACATTTCTCACATTCATATATTTCATCCTTTGTGTGAACCTTGTATCCGCCATCTACTACCTCTACGCTTTCGACCGGAGCACGGAAGAAGAAATCTACCTTATCCTTGAGCTCTGCATACAGATTTTCAAGAACTATATAGTTTATATCTGTTCCAAGGTGTCTTACTGACGCATCGAGGAGCTTGAGCTTGTTCTGCATGCAGACCTTCTTAAGATGAGTTCCTGCTGTAGAGTACATCTTAGTGCCTTCGCCGCCGTGAGTTATATTTATATGGTCAACATAATTCATGAGGTCTATAGCTTCTTCTTTACCGATGTGCTCGAAAAGAGTTCCGCCGAAGTCATTTGTTATATTGTACTTGCCGTCAGAGAATGCTCCGGCTCCGCCGAATCCGCTCATGATAGCGCATGTAGCGCAGTTTATACAGCTCTTTATTTTTTTACCGTCTATAGGACACTTTCTCTTTTCGAGAGGATTTCCTGATTCGAATACAGCGACCTTGAGGTCGGGAGCATTTTTTACGAGCTCATAAGAAGAGAATATACCGCCCGGACCTGCGCCTACTATTATTACATCATATTTCATTTTATATTTTTACCTTTCACATAAATTTTGCTTGATGGAAATTCAGATATTGAAATTAAGATATCGTCCTTGCCGTGTGGCCTGTTGCCACAAGTATCATTTCATCGCCTTCGCCGTAAGGAACGAATCCTATAACTGTTCCTTTGTGTATATGAAAATCTGTTTTCGGCTCTGTCATCATCCTGCCGAATACTTCGTTTTCAGCCTCGAACTCGCATCTTACCCACACACTTTCAGGCTTAACGTCAGGTCTGAAGAGGACTACCATTACATCATCGGGGCATGCAGGGTGTCTGTACTTGTCCATATATTTATACTTTTCTGAACGCAGCTCTTCTTTCTTAGGATTTTGGGTAAGGTCATAATTTTCATGGATAGCCTTTTCTTCTTCTGCAAATGCAGAAAGGTCTACATCGGGCATGTCTATAGATACATTTATAAATCCGTGCTCCTTTGGTGTGATAGTAGCTATAGTAACCGTTCCTTCATCACTTGGATACTCCTGCTTTATATATCTGCTGTGGTATCTGAATACGCACTTTCCGAGGGCCTCAGGCATCTCGCGGAATGCCAGTGTTCCATCGTCGTTATTATACTGCGCCAGCGCCATAGCTCTGTATGAAATACCGACCTCGGCATCGATATAGCAATATACGAGCATACCTGTATCAGCTTCCTGAAGCTCATCAGGAATTATGTCGTCAAGAACGTCCCTGCAGTGTATATAAAGGTAGTTATGATAAAGCTCTCTGAAGCCTGCTTCTGCTATCGTGTCCATCCCCAGAGGGATCACAGGCTTTTTAATGGTATCTTCTGCTCCATTCATTTTACATTTCTCCTTTTCTGCTATTCATTCATTTTACATATTTTGTATATTATCGTTACATATTATGGTCATATCCTAAAATCCGAAAGATTCATATTCCTTTACGGTAAAGCGGTGGTAGATTGCTCTGCCAAACTCAAATTCCAGGCAGTAGCGATAGCTGTCAGGCTGACCGTCTTCGAAATACACGAGATATTCAAATTCATCGTTTTCTATTTCTGTGCATACGACATGCTCCGAATATTTTCTGAATATTGCAAGTACAGAATCTATATCACAGCCCTGACGTACAGTTTCATCTATAAACTCTTTAAGGAAAGGGCTGTCAGGTACATTATCACGTACATATACACCGCCCTCTCGCGGTACTGTAAATCTGAAGCGGTCACCCTCAAGTCTGAATTTAAGCGTGCCGAGCGTACTCTCCGAGTATTTTGAAAACTCAGGAAGTACGGCCTTCAGTTCTTCTGCTGTAAGGTCAGTATCAAAAAATCTGTTGAGCGATCTTACAGGATAATAAAAATTAAGCTCATTATCTGTATACCCTATTTTGATCTGGCACTCTTTTATAATATCCTTGAGATTTTCATAAAGCTCTGAAAAATCAATATTTTTACTGTTCATAACAGAATCAGCTCCTTCTAATATATATTTAAGAATATCGTGCGTCGCCGCACGCACACAC
>CAVGAH010000171.1:0-2237 GCA_963627215.1 bacterium
GGAGATAACTGAGTGTAGATATGGTGAAGCCGGATCTGAAACAAGTGCTGTGATCTATATATCGTATGACGCTCGAGGATTTGAAATTCCTGAGATAACGCAGAAGACGATCGCTGCGGACGGCTCGACTGTGGTAGAAGTCAAGTACGACAGAAAGAAATGCACTGTACACTGGGTACGGAAAGACGGTACTTATGCGAATACAAGTGTAAGATACGGAGCAAAAATTGTAGCGCCTAATAACAGTGAGCTTACTAAGTCATATATAGTTGACGGAAAGCGTTATATATTTAAAGGCTGGTATACTGATGAAGCATGCACTACAGCTTTGAGTGATTCGAAAAGGATCTATGATACAGATGAAGTAACTCGTATATATGCAGGCTACGATGTAGATTCTACTTATGCCGGATACGGTATAACTGTAGCGGGCGTAGAGGTAACTAACAAGAATTGCAGCGATATACTTTCTACAGGAGATAATAAGGGTAAGGTATCTTACGACAGCTCTACAAACACTCTTACTCTCAACAACGTAGATATAGAGTATAACGCTGCTGAGACTTATATAAATAAGCAGAGTTCTTCGTCAGTGATCATTACAGATCCGGATAGCAGCAATGTAAACGGAGATCTGAAAATAAAGCTGATAGGAAGTAACACTATAAAGAATACGCATGCTCTACGCTCATCAATATGGGTAACAGGCATACTCGTAAACGGCTCTCTCACTATTGAGGGAAGCAGCAGCGCATCGCTCAGAGTTGAGTTGGCTGACAGCAGCATAGATTATAATAAGGCGATATACTTTGACCCAAAAGGTAAAATGTATTTAAACGGTCCGTCAATAACTATTAATGCAGGAAGCGCCAGCACAAGCTATGGTATCTATGCTGGTTCACAGTGGGAGCCGGCTACTATATACATACAGAGCGGCTCTATAGAAGCGAATGCAAATAATGCAGGCATAGTTGGTAATGTGAAGCGTGTTTCTTCTGAAACTGATGCAGGCAGCGATATTACTGTAACATCAGCAAGTACGGAATATAACGGTTCTTTTGCAAGCGGTGTAAGCTTTGCTTCGACATCAGTAAATCTGTTTAAGTATAAGCATGTAAAGATATCAGTGTAAAACATATATACTATGCATATTTTGACTAATTAAAAATTGTGAGACCCCGGTCCGCGGGGACTGCCGGTGACGGCAGCAAAAACGCGGGCCGGGGTTTTGTATTACAAAAAAACATCGCGCAATCAACCTTTGGATTGATTACATGCGAGCGCCATGCGGTTATAATTATAGATGTAAAATGAATGGATAAAGAGACTGAAATATCTTCAGAGGAACAAATTATGAAGTATACAGGCGACATTTTCATAAAAACGTCACTGGCGGAGAAGTTCAACAGCTCCTGGGAAAAGTGCCGTGTCATATTTTTCAGCGCGGCATGCGGCTCAGGAAGTCAGACTGCATGGATACGGCCTGAGCCGGGGTATCGGTACATAAAGTAATGCTTTTGCTGAAAGCGTTCATATGTCTGATGCTCCGGCGCAGGCTTTTTATTGTTTCAGCGATAGTTTCATTATACCCATTATACCTGTTATACCCTTTGCACGATTGAAATATGAATATAAAAGGGGTATAATGGGTATAAACAGATCACGGGAGGTGTTGCTTATGGAGCGAGACGATATTTTGACTCAAATAGCAGAACTGGAAAGAGAAATTGCTGTTTTGCCTGAAGGCAGCATTACAAAGAAAAAGATAAACGGAAAAGAATATTTTTATCACAGGATAACCAGGAACGGTAAACGAAGTGAAAAATATGTAGGTTTTGAATCGGTCGCAGAGCTTAGCTCAGGGATAGAAAAAAGAAAAGCTCTGGAAAAAGAACTTAAAAAATTGAAGGCAAATGCAGCACTGAAAAGTGATGAGCAGAATGATAATGAGAAAGCATTAGATTTCAGGACTACAGTCAGAGTAGGAAAAATGCTTATGGCGCAGATCGCTATTACACGAAGGTATAAGAAAAGAGAATGTATCAAGGTGCTAAGATCATATATTTTCGGTGCACCGCAGGATAAAGTTCTCGTACTTTATGGGTTAAGGCGAACGGGAAAGACTACGATGATACGTCAGATCCTTACAGAATTACCTGAGAGTGAATTTAAAAAGGCTGCATTTATTCAGGTCAGATCGAGAGATACTCTGGAAGATGTGGATGCTGATCTCAGAC
>CAVGAH010000172.1:0-2159 GCA_963627215.1 bacterium
CAGTCTGCATCCGGCAGCGGGGCATCGATGGCGAGATTGACGTTTAAGGTGCTCGACGGCGTTTCGGGAAACGCGCAGCTTTCATTTACTGAAGGAAAGTCTCTTATAGGCAGGAGCGGTCAGCAGACTGACACGGGTATTTCAGAGGGTGATCCACTGTCTGTAAAGATAAAGGCATCTCAGGCCGACAGCTATGACATAAAATTCGGTCTGCCTGATGACGGACTTACATGGAATATACTTACAGTAAACGGCGAGGATGTAAACATGAGCTACAGAGGCGGCGAAAAGGCTTCTTCTGCGGTAGCTGTCGGTGATACAGTGACATTCAGCATAAAGGCTGATGAAGGTGTAAAGTATACAAATGTAATGGCATATACTGGAAATCAGAGCAGCAGAGATTTTGATGCTTTTGTAAAACAGGATAACGGGGTATATACTCTCACTATGCCTGAAAAAAATTCTAAAGGTGAAAGCTATTCGATAAATGCTACGACTCTCAGGGTAGATGGGTCAGATTACGGAAATATAAATGTATCGTTAAAAGAAAACAGGCAGTCGAGACAGCCGGGTACTTCAAGTTATGGAACAGATGAGATATATCCTTCGATAGAAGCGAGCTTTACTCCGAATGAAGGCAGCCGGCTTGTAAGCTGGACGTATAAGTGCGGTCGTACAGGCAATCTTGAAGGACAGACATCGAATGATCTCGGATCAGGTACTCTGAACGATGACGGTACATACAGTCTTAATAGAGAAGAGATGCCTGAGCGTGTATATTATCTATATTACAGCGGAAGAGCCGGTGATGAATCCAATTTCGGTTTTGAGTTCAATAATACATGCTATATATTGACGGTAGAAGCTGTTAAAGAAGCTATAACGTCTATAAGCACTGAGGACGACCTTATAAGATTTGCAAAAGCAGTAAATGAGGGAGACCCGTATAAGGATATCACTGTAAAGCTTGAAAATGATATCACGCTTACTAAGCCGTGGACTGAGCCTATAGGCATAGATGCAGACCATGTATTTTCAGGTACATTTGACGGAAACGGCAAAACGATAAGCGGGCTGGATATAGACTATGTATTTACAGACAGTGAAAATAATGATGCCTATGCCGGGAAGATACAGGGAAAAGCATTTGCTCTTTTCGGCTATCTGAGCAATGCTGCCGTCAAGGATCTGACAGTAAGCGGAAACATAGATATAGACAATACTGCTGTAGACTTTGATTATCAGAAAGTAGGTCCGCAGTCATATATAGGCGGTATAGCTGCAGGAGCTGATAATACTGACTTTACAGGATGCGTGAGCGAAGTAGATATAAAAGCTCACGGCGGTTACATAGGCGGAATACTGGCTTGTGTAAGAGATATGCTCAATAATAATGTTACGTTTACAGACTGCTTTAATTACGGAAATATAGAAGTAACTCGCAGAAATACATCTGCATGTGGAATAGCCGGAACAGGTAAAGCAGGATCTATGTTGCGCTGCGGCAACTATGGAAATATAACTGTAGGCGGCACTCAGATAAAGAGCATAGTGGGCAGCTCAGCGTCATCGGGAAGTACTGAAACTACTACTAGAAGCGATGATACTGCTACAGGTACAGCAGCGGGGCTCGCTGCTAAATGTCTTAATGTTACGGAATGCTTCAATAAAGGCAGTATTAAAGGATTAGCTGCTGTGTCGGCAGGACTGCTTGCAGGAGAGCAGTATGATCTATATGGAAACGGAAAAGTAGATGCCGTTATAAAAGATTCATATAATACAGGAAGTATAGAGCTTCCTATAGATCATTTGGACTGGTCTGCGCCGAATAACAATCAGGCGTACACGTCAGGTCTTATCGGTCATTTTATAGGTACGGTCTCTATTATGAACTGCTATAACTCAGGTGCAGTCTTATCAAATACGACAAAGTACGGAAAATCAGCTCAGATATATATACCTGACAATAATCTTACGGTTACACTGGATAATGTATATGCAAACGACCCTGACGCATCATCGATCACAGGATTGAAAGCGGTTACAGGATTGAAAGCCGATTTGCTGAATACTGGCGACACACCTAAGTTTAAGGATGACGAGGGCAGCGTAAACGGCGGTATGCCGCTGCTCATATGGGAAGCGGCTGCAGGCTCAGA
>CAVGAH010000173.1:0-2096 GCA_963627215.1 bacterium
CAGGTTACAGCATGAAGGCATTATTGCGCAAAATAGATGTTCAAAATTAAAGGAAAAGTATGTAATTGAAATAAAACAGCATGCTTGAAAACAGGAAATAAAAATGCAGAAAAACGAAAAATACACAGTTGAAATATTTGATGTATCAAATACAGGCGAGGGCATAGGCCGCGCCGACGGAGTCGTTACATTTATTCCGGGGCTCGTTCCGGGAGACGTGGCAGAGGTAGAGATAACAGACGTAAAGAAGAACCTCGCAAGAGCAAAAATATCAGAAATAACGGGACCGTCACCGGTCAGGGCAGAGCCTGTGTGCCAGTATGCTGACAGGTGTGGCGGCTGCACGCTTCAGCATATGACGTATGAGTCGCAGCTGCAGCTGAAGGAAAAGCAGCTGCGTGACAAGCTTGAGAGGATATACGGCGGCGAAGCGCCTGAGATAGAGCATATCGTAGGAATGGATGAGCCATGGCACTTCAGAAACAAGACAGCGTATGCGGTATACGCAGGCAAGGCGCTCGTTCAGAAAGACGGCAGCGTTAAAAATACGGAAAGTCCGCGCGTAGGCTTTTACGACGGCAAGGGCCGCAATATAGTAGAAGCTATGGAATGTCCGGTAAGCAGCCCGGCTGCCGAACGTGCGGCTGACGCGCTCCGCGAGTACATCAAGCAGACGCATATCAGCATTTACGATGATAAGACAAAAAAAGGAAGACTTCGCCAGTTAATTGTAAGAACCGGCTTCGAGAGCCACGAGGTCATGGTCACGGTAGTTATAAACGGCAAAAAGCTTCCAAAGCCTGAACTGCTCGCAGACCTGATGTTTTACGCGATAGACTCGCTTAACGACGGCGTATCGGAGAGACTGCAGGACGCTGCAGAGCGCGAGGGCAAGGGCAGCGTATTCGCGCTCGATGAAACGGGCGAGCCTGCGGTAGACGAGGAAGGCGAGCTCATATTTGACTACGACGTTATCGACAGTCTTGATTATCATGAAAACTGGTACGAGCTCAAGAGCCTCGTAGTGAATTACAACAGCAACAGGACGCTCGCAGAAGTCAGCACTAAGCACGACGTTATATATGGTCAGCCGGTAATACGCGATTTCTGCGCGGGCCTTGAGTTTGAAATATCACCGTTTTCATTCTATCAGGTAAACCCTGTACAGATGGAAAAGCTTTACGCGACAGTGCTTGAATTTGCCGACCTCAAGGGAGATGAGACTGTATTCGACCTCTACTGCGGAGTAGGCACTATCGGTCTGTACTGCGCGAGAAACGCCCGTAAGGTATGGGGCATAGAGTCAGTAAAGAGCGCAGTTGTCGATGCAAACAGAAACGCAGTCATAAACGGACTCGTAAACATACAGTTCATAAACGGAAAAGCAGAAGAAAAAATATTTGAGCTTCTGGAAAACGTAAGCGCCGGCGCTTCAGACGGCGAAACAGATGACGCCGAAACTGCAGCAGCAAACGGTCCTGACCTCGTAATAATGGACCCTCCGCGCGCAGGCTGCCACCCTGAGCTCCTCGAAGCAGTAATGAAAGCAGCCCCTGAAAAAATAATATACGTTTCATGTGATCCCGGAACACTCGCGCGCGACCTTAAAATACTCACAGGAAACGGCGGCCCGGCCGCCCCAAATTGCGCCGGTGACGGCGCGGCGTCAGTCTGCGGAGCAGCTTATCGCATAGAACGCATTCGTGAAATTGACAATTTCTGCCATACAACGCACGTAGAGACGGTATGTTTGTTGTCCCAACAAAAGCCAGATGATATTATCCGCATTGGGCTTGACCTGAGCGAGCTGGACATTACTGCCTCAGAGAAAAAAGCGACATATGAAGAAATCCAGTCTTATGTTTTGGAGCACTCCGGGCTTAAGGTCAGCCATCTCTACATCGCCCAGGTGAAGCAGAAATATGGCATTATTGAGCGCGAGAATTATAACAAGTCAAAATCTGATGACAGCAAACAGCTCCAATGCCCGCCCGAAAAGGAAGCAGCTATTACTGACGCTTTGAAATACTTTAAGATGATTTGAGTAATCACGGTCATATGGAGGAGTAGTCTGCCATATGACCGTTTTGTATTTT